>CAZTYY010000073.1:0-14306 GCA_964617785.1 uncultured Desulfobacterales bacterium
TCAAACAGGCTAACAATATAGATATTATTTCAAAATGATGCCCGCTTTAACACGGGCATCATTTCAAGAAATTACTATGGTGATCCAGGCCTAGTTAGAACCCTGACCATTGTATCTCCAGCAACAGGGCCACCTGCTCTTCCTGTAACCGTGAGCGTAATATCACCTGTTCCTGCACCACCTCCGGCCACAGACAAGGTAAAATCGCCCATATCGGTTCCAAGTGACGTAGCGTCGTAGACAATCGTATCGAAATCCGATCCGCCAAGCAAAGCGCTACCAAATTTTCCATTCACCCTTCCCACGGCTTCAGACATAGCGCCTTCCATAGCCTTTGTCCGAGCTTGTGTCTGAAGATCAAAATATTTCGGGATTGCAACCGCAGCCAGTATTCCAAGAATCACAAGCACTGCGATTATCTCCACAAGTGTGAATCCCTCTTCATTTTCAACCAGATTCTTTTTCATCTTATACCTCCCCCATGTTGTTCTAACTTCAGTTCCTCGCTTCAATTCAAGTCTAATAAGTCTAAGTTCAGTTTCTCACTTCAATATGCAAATTACACAATGCAGATTATATGCCAAGCCTCCACATTCAGGACGCCTGTCAAGCCATCATAACTTGTAGTCTGGTTCATACTCGATTGTATTTATTACCTTATCCTCCATCCGTTTTTGGTGGCATAAATTATTCAACGATTACACAATGCTTTCCCCCTCACCAACATACCTACATCAATTGTAGCAATAATTACACTATTTGTTGCTTTTGAAAGCGTCCACATTGATGTCATGCTTCTTAACCCGATGCCATAAACTTCTAGGCGTGATGCTCAACATTTTTGCAGCTTCAACCTGAATTCCTCCTGTCTTTTTCAGGGCCTCCATTAAAAAAATCTTTTCGGTCTCTCGAATTTTTTCATCGATTTCAACAGGATTTTCTTCTGATATTTCCATGTCAATATGCCGGTCAGACAAGTTCATTCTTATATTTGCAGGAAGATGTTTTACATCTATCACATCATCGCAAATAACGGCGGCTCTTTCAATTGTGTTCTGCAACTCCCTTATATTGCCGGGCCATTGATAATTCATTAATGACTGCATGGCTGAATTTGATATTTGAACCGCTTTTTCCGATTTCTCGATAAAAGAATCCGCCAACAAAGGAATATCTTCCATTCTTTCACGCAAAGAGGGGAGATAAAGCATAAACACATTCAAACGGTAAAAAAGGTCTTCTCTAAACTTACCGTCTTTTACCATCTCTTCAATATTTTTGTTTGTCGCCGCAATAAACCGGACATCGACTTTTACGGTTTTTATACCGCCCACGCGGTCGATTTCCCTTTCTTGAAGGACCCTTAATAATTTAGCCTGCAAATTGGCCGGCATATCAGCTATTTCATCAAGAAAAATCGTACCTTTATCTGCCAGTTCAAACTTTCCGGGCTTGCTTTTTTCAGCACCCGTAAATGCGCCTTTTTCATATCCAAAAAGTTCACTTTCAAGTAACTCGCCAGGTATGGCCGCACAATTCATCTTGACGAACGGCTTCCCTTTTCGGCGACTGTGATTATAAATGCTATTAGCGATAAGTTCCTTTCCTGTACCGCTCTCACCGATAATGAGTACCGTTGAGTCAGTAGGGGCTACTTTTTCAATCTGGCTCATTACCCCTCGCACCACACGACTTCCCCCTATAATGTCAGGAAAGGACTGCCTTGCATCCACTTTGCTCAGCACATCCGTAACCGAATCAAAAAGCTGTACAATGTGTGCCAGTTCATTTTTTCTTTTAACGGGCTTCTTTATTCCTTCCTGGACAGCAGTCACCAAAGGTAAATTTCTTGTACTCTCCCAAAACCGCTGTGACGGCATGAGAAGGAAACGAACCAGCAAAAAACTGCAAAAAAATGAAGCGCATCCGATAATGGCAATCCATATCAGGACGGGGATTGTCGGGTCCACGCCTTTTTGTATATTAAAAACACCAAGTTGAAACGTAACTACTGACGACAAAACAGAAAACCCTGCAAAAATAAGCGGAATAATGATATACAGATTGATAAAAAATTGAGGTTTTTTCATTTTATATTTAAGTCATCAATTATATTAGTGGACTACTTTCGTCAGGTCCCACATGGGTAAAAAAATCGCCAACGCAAAGAACCCCACAACCGCTGCAAGCCCAACCGTCAATATCGGACCGATCGCTTCTGACAGCTTGCTCATAGCATATTCCAACTCAAAATCGTAATGAGCTGATATTTCGCCAAGCATTTCATCAAGGTTTCCCGACTCCTCACCTATGGCGATCATGTTGATAACAATAGGTGTAAAGTACGATGATTCCTTCAGAGGTTCGGCAATTCCCCGGCCTTCTTCCAGCCGGTTGGTGATATTTTCAAATTCACGTGCTATTGCGGCATTCCCTATTGTTCCGGATAATATTTTCATGGAATCCAGGATATCGACACCACTGGACTGCAGAATAGAAAAAATACTTGCGAATCTTGACATGGCGGCTTTTATAAACAGTTTGCCTATAATCGGCAACCTCATGAGAAAAACATCTCTCACATACTTTCCAGGTTCTGTCCTGATATAATAAATCAATGTCGAGGCGCCTGTAATAACGGCCAATACAATAAAAATCCAATACTCAGATAAAAACTGATACATGGCCATACATATCTTTGTGGGCAACGGTAAATCAATCCCCGCATTTAAAAAAATTCCTACAAACTTAGGGATGACAAAGGTCAATAAAATAAAAAATGCTATACCGAGAAAAACAATAACGATCATTGGATACTGCAAAGCTGACTTGATATCCGACTTCACTTTGTGTTCATGTTCAAGAATATAGGAAAGTCTGTCAAGAACCTCCGGGAGGGCGCCACTTGCCTCACCGGCCCTTACCATACTGCAGTATAGAGGAGAGAATACCTTCGGATGCTTCCTGAAGACATCGTAAAGGCTTGCTCCTTCTTTGATTTCATCATTCATTGAGGCTATCGTTTTTTTCAGGACTGGACTTTCCGTTTGATTTTCAAGTATTTCGAGTAATTTATTAATCGGCACACCGGAGCGCAGCATTGTTCTGAACTGCTTTGAAAAAATAATAAGTTCGGGCGCTTTAACCGGTGTCAGCATTTCACTGATTCGTTCAAGGCCGAAACGTTCACCCGCATCAACAGCGCCTGTCACCATAGTCGGAATAAATCCCCTGGCATTCAGTATATTGGTCGCTGCTTCCTGCGAATCCGCCTCTACATAACCGGCAAGTGTCTCTCCATTTTCATTAATCGCCTTATATGAATATTTTTTCATTTCTTAATCTCAAACCATTACAGCAGATGCGGCTTCCTCTAATGTGGTATAACCCTGAATCACCTTTGCCACGGCATCCTCTTTTAAAGATACGAGCTTTCCTGACTTTATCGCGGCACGACTGATCTCCTGAGCAGTGCAATTCTTCATGATCATATCCTGAACTGTTTCATCGATCACCAGAACCTCATAAACCCCCACTCTTCCTTTAAAGCCGGTATCCATACAGTTGAAACATCCTGTTCCTTTAACCAATTCAACTCCATCCAGATTGTCCAGGCCCCAATAATCTATGACGGCCTGCGGTGGCTCGTACGATTTTTTACAATAAGAGCATACTTTCCTTACGAGGCGTTGAGCAATAGACAGCAACATTACTGATGCCACGAGGAATGGTTCAATGCCCATGTCGATAAACCGTGTTATCGCGCCTGCGGCATCGTTTGTGTGTACTGTACTTAGCACCCTGTGACCTGTTAAAGCTGCCTGAACAGCTATGGTAGCGGTCTCTGCATCTCGTATCTCACCTATCATTATAACATCAGGATCCTGCCTCATAACCGATCTCAAACCACTAGCAAAAGTCATTCCAGCCTTACGGTTCAGTTGAACCTGCCTGATCTTTTCAACACGATATTCTACAGGGTCTTCCAGTGTTATGATATTCAGGTCCGGCTTGTTAATCTTTCTTAGAATTGAATAAAGGCTTGTACTTTTCCCACTTCCTGTGGGACCTGTGCTTAAGATCATTCCATAAGGGCGGTTGATCATGGCATCTATTTTCTGCCTGTCAGCCGCTGAAACACCCAGGTGCTCAAGCGAATAGATTCCGCTACTTGTGTCGAGAAGCCTTAAAACCATATTCTCGCCATAAATCGTCGGTATGGTAGAAACCCTTACGTTGACCTCCTTTTTATCCATCTTTACGGTAAATCTTCCGTCCTGCGGGATTCTCGACATAGCGATATCCATATTGGCAAGAATCTTTATTCTTGAAATAATAAGGAGAATCATCGATTTCGGCGGAGCCGGCACATCGTGCAGCTTGCCGTCAACACGAAATCTTACCTGTACATAATCCTTTTCAGGACTGATATGGACGTCGCTCGCTCCTTCCCGAATCGCCTGGGAAAGAATCGAATTGACCAGTCTTATTACCGGCGCCTCCTCAACCATGTCATGAATGGAGCCGACCTCAACCTCTTCAATTGATTCAGTCTTTTCAACTTCATCGGCCTGTTCGAATTCCATATCCTCAAGAACGCCGCCTATTCCGGAACGCATTCCATAGAGGCTGCCTATCATCTGATTTATCTCTTTGTCAGTACAGATCACCGCCTCGACTTCTTTGTTGGCATAAACTTCTATGGCATCCATGGCATTGATATCCATGGGATCGGTCATGGCAAGGGTAAGCAAATACCTTGTTTTTCTTAAAGGCACTATCTGGTATTTCTGTGCCATATCAAAGGGAATCACACCTGCCATGTCTACATCAACAGGAAACTTGTCAGGATGGTACTTTTCAATTTTTAACTGCCGCGATACTAAATCGGCAATCTTGGATCCGCTCACAATCCCTTCTCTGACAAGTATCTGGCCAAGCTTAAGCTTTTGTTTTTTCTGCTGGCCAACCGCTTTTAAAAGCTGTTCTTCTGTTAAAAGCCCTGCCTCAATTAGCATCCGGCCAAGTTTTATTCTTTTTTTCACTTTTCACCCTGCCTTAAATACATTCACGATAAAAAAGGATCTGCAAAAAAAACCGTGTCTTTATCTCTCCATCCGGGAAAGACTCTGGCCGTTGCTGCAAACTCCTCGGGGATACGGCTAAGCAACAGTTCCGCTTTTTTCCTGTCAAAAAAATATTCCTTTGAGACAACTGTAAATCTCAAATCACCACCTGCCTTCATATGGGGAACCAGCCGGACAGAAGGCGCGCCTTTTGGATATTGCCTTAGTTTTTCAAAAGCTGCATCAAGGCGATCTTCCTCATCAAGATATACCCACCAGCACCTTACGTCCAACGCTTTCACTTCAGACCTGATGGCAGGAAAGTTAATTCTTGTTCCGGCATCAACATTATCGGGGTTTATGATCTGCGGATTTGTGGATGTCAGTCGTTTTAATATCCGCGTGTTGAAGGTGCCGTATATTCTCTTTATCATCAACCAAAGCGATTCTCCTTTTTTAAGAGTAACACGCCCCAACATGACGGGAATACCGGCCTCATGGATTACAGCTGTTTGCCCGGTTTTAATAGTTTCAGTAGTTTCGACAGGTTCGATAATCTTAATAGCTTCGACAGAACTGATTGTTTTTATACCCAAGCCCGGCGACTCTTCGTTAATATTTTGACTGTCGCTTTTATTCCATTCAATGGCCGCTTTTTGATGCGCCAACTCTTTTGTTGAATACGGCCTTACTTTTTTTTCAGGTACTAATGCAGGTTTTACAAAAACCGATGTTTGTCGGTTTTGACTTTCATTTTCGGGCATGCCCCAGGGAAAAAAATCCATCAAAGACTTGTATCCGGGGACCGATATCAACATTAAAGCGACTGCAACCATTAAAACTGCTGCCGCATAAAATTTCCTCTTTCCGGTTTGAGGGCGGAAAATTCTTTTTACACAAGACCGTACCAGAAACCATCCCGCCTTTGACCTGTTCTGAACAATTATGGTAAGCATGCACCTGTGGCATAAATTTACAATTTTTCTCGGATACCCTCCTGTGGACAAGTAGACCGCCATTAGTGCGGGAAAAGTAAAAATAGATAAAGAACGTTCCTCTTCACTGGACTGGCTCAGCCTGAAACGAATCATCCGGAGAGTATCTTGAAAGCCTAACGGTTCAAGAACATGGTAAAGATTGATCCTGTCTGCAAAATTTGCATATTTTTCAATTGTACTATCAAATTCTTTCTGGGCAAATATGACAATCTGCAGTAGCTTGTACTCGTTGGTTTCGTAGTTCAGAAGTTCCCGTAAAATTTCCAGACAAGGCGCCGGAATTTTCTGTCCTTCATCTATTATCAGGACAATTGTCTTTTTTTCATCAACTCCTTTATGAAACAGGCGCTGCTTAAGCCTCTCTTTGACGGCACCATCATCCAGCCCGTCCAGCTGTCCGTCTTCTTCCAGCATTCCGGCAATATATGATAAAAAATCCGATGGATTTAAAAAATGCGGATCGAGTATGAGATACGTCTCAACATCTGCATTGTTTGAAAACTTGCGAATAAGCTGTCGGCAAAGAGTTGTTTTGCCTGTTCCGATATCACCGATAACTACATTCAGTCCCCTGCGAAGTCGCAAGGCGATCTCCAGTTTCTGAAGGCAGTCAATATGCTGCCTGGATTGGAAAAAAAAATCGGGATCAGGAGAATTTGAAAAAGGCTCCTTTTTGAGGTTCAGGATTTCAAAATATTCCATTTATCTATCCGCTTTTTCCCGGCTATTTTTCCCGGCCATTTTTTCCTGTTACCCGCCGGAAAGCCCTCACTGGTTTAAGATCCTTTATATGATAAAAAAGGATCCGCATAAAAAAGAGTGCCGTGCCCCCACGACTTAATTACACCGGCTTTTTCAGCAAATTCTCTGGGTAGAGACCCGATTCTCGCCTTTGCAGATGACTCATTAAAAAAATATTCGTTTAATACCACAGAAAATTTAAGCCCCCTGCTCTCATTCCAGTAAGGAACAAGCCTGACAGGCGGCAAATAATCCGGGTAAGACCTGAGCATTCTGTAGGCATCGTCCAGGCTATCCTTTTCATCTATCCTGACCCAAACACACTTCTTGTCAGGATAACCGTCTGACACCTCAATAGCCGGAAAATAGATTATCTGACCGACATCGATATTATCCGCATCATTGATATGGGGATTAACGTTAAGCACAGACATTTCATAAGACTTTGTATAAACTCCAAAAACTATTCTTATCATCTTCCAGAGAGTTTCTTTCCGCTCCGCGGCAACACGGCCGAGAATCTTTGGCTGCACATTTCGAACATCCTCAACTTTTTGGTCCCCATTATCCAGTTCTTGTTTTTTCAGGGCTTCCTCTGGTTTAGTATCCGGTTTATTGCCCGGTTCATTACCAGGTTGAATGTCCGGAATAGTCGACCCAGAGGTCTGATCAGAATCCTGGCCGAAACCCTGCTCAGATACAACCTGCTTTTCAAGAATACGGGGTGTGATAAAAATCAATACATCTTCCATTGTATTTGATCTGCTGGTACCCCTGAAAAGATACCCAAGCCATGGAATATCTTTCAGCCACGGAACACCTGATTCGGAATCACTTTTGATTTCCTTGCTTAACCCGCCGATTACAGTTGTCTGGCCATCTAGAAGGATAACACTGGTTTCCGCATTTTTTGTTGTTATCGTGGGGTTACCGCTGACATTTCTTGAAAAGTCGAGTTCATCTTTCCTAGTTTTGATATCGAGTTTCAATGTTTTTTCATTTATAATGTGGGGTCTGACTTCAAGACTCAGCACCGCCTTTTTCCATTTGATATTGATATTACCGTCAGACGAAACAGTCTGAAACGGAACATCTGTGCCGGATTCAATAATAGCGATCTGATTGTCAAGTGCCGTTATTGAGGGGCTTGATAGTATGTTAAGCCGGCCATCGCTCTGCAGGGCGGAAAGCTGAACAGCCAAAATGTTTTGACCGGCTTTATTCGCCATAAATCCAACCGTCATTCCTGCATTCTCTTCAAGAGTTGCAGGAAAATTAACCATTGTTCCTGATGTAGGATTTACAGCAGCGTCAAGCGTTCCACCAAAAACTCCTGAACTGTTTGCACCCGCAGTAATAAACTGGTTAACACTTCCATCATTTTTCGCCAGCCCCCCCCACTGAACTCCGAGTTGCCTTGCCGTGTCTTTGTTGGCCTCCACTATATTCGCTTCAATACGAATCTGTGAAATAGGCATGTCCAGCTCTTCAATAAGCGCAACCATCTGCTCCATATCACTCTTTACTGCTCTAATTAACAACGACCTTGTATGTTCATCAACCAGTACTGAACCGACGGCTTTTTCATTTTTTCCCATGGAAAGAAACTTTTCAAGATTCTCTTTCAACTTGTTTGCATCAGCGTAATTTACAGAGATCACCTTGGTGAGTAAAGGCTCTGCCAACCTGATATCTCTTTTGTGGGAAGCTCTTTTAAGATCTTTTTCCATATCTTCAACAGTCATGACACGTATCAGATCCCCTTCCCATGTAAACGCTAGTCCGTTAGAGCGAAGAATACCATTAAAAAGCTGGTCCCAGCGAGCCTCTTTCACATTTATACTTGTCTTCCCGCGCACCTCGTCATTAACCAGTATGTTCAAGTCAACGGCTCGAGCGAGTGCTCGAAGAATGGTGGCCACGCCTGTATCCTGCAGTTTGAGCGTAATTTCCTTTTTAGGCAAAGGTCTTTCCGCGATATTTTCTTTCTTCTTATCGCCTTTTAAACCTTTTTCAGGGAATTGCGTTTTTCGACCTTTTTCAACAGGTGTATATCCTTTTGATGATTCTGCCCTGGCCTTCCATTCACTAAAAAATTGATCGGTTTTGATGCTTGTTTTCTTTTCCGCACACCCAAATACTATAGGAAAAAGCAACATCGGCAGACAAAAATAAGGCGCAAACCACTTTACGCGACGATATAATTTCATTTAATGCACCCTAACCCGGATAACCGGAAAGTATAATTTCGATCCAATGTTGATTAATGTCATCTCTTAGTTTTCAATATTCTTCGATCAAAACCACCAGGTCTTCTCCGCTTCCAGACTCAAGAATCACTTTTCCCCTGGATATTTTTTTTACTGAGTAACCGCCATTTCCCACCACATCGCCCTCTTCATATTCCAATCCATTGATAATAGCTAACATTTTATCGCCGGCATGAATAAAACCTGAAAAGAATATCGAAGCCGACCCAGATAGCCCTGATTGATAGCTTTCCTCTTTATCAGCAACATCAAAGTGGCCTGAGGATTGTACAAAAGGGTCCTTTTCCCATTTTTCTGCAGCCTTTTGCAAAATGTATGCTACGTTTGATTGGCCATCACGGTTAATTTTTTTTGCCAGGTCGGCAATAACTTTATTCAATTCACTGATCACTTTTTCAGAATCAACTGCAATATTTTTAGATGGCGAGAATAAAAAACTGTATGCGCCGAAAATAACAACGGTCAGCATCAGGCCCATGATCACTTTTTCCCGTTTTGTCATTTTTTCACCGCTTCGGTATAAATCGACAAATTGATTCTTAGCCAATATTCTTTCATGCCTGATCCCGAGTATATCTGAACGGTCTCGATATGCTCAAGATACGGCACTAACACAAGCTTCGTTAAAAAAATCCTGAAATCAAAATAGTCGCCTTTAAGTACAAGGTTAAACGGGATAACGCCTGAAGCGTTATTTATTTTTCCGACATCAGGAATGCCGGATTCGAAATGAAGTCCGCATTCGGACGCAAGGTTTCTGAAGTATGATGAAATACTGTTAATGTCTTTTTTGGCAATACTGGATTTTTCAGGAACAGGCAGATCATTCTCCTTCTTTTCATGCAAAGTCTGTAGCGCTTTTTTGAAAACCGGAAAAAGAATCTCCTGTTGATGAAGCTGTGACCTTATCCTTGAAGCCTCTTTATCAAGATTTAACATTACTCTCTGGCCAGGCAGAATGCCGCCCGCAATAAAACAGAGGATGCCTCCGGCACAAACAAGAAGGTATATCAAGCTCCTTTTTGGCAATCTGGGAAAATTGCCGATAATACTTTCTTCAGCCATTAATTAGCTCCATTCTGGCGGAAAACCGCAATATTTCCTTATTTTCAAACTTTTCCACTTTTTTGGAAATCAGTTTAAACTCATTTCCAAGAATAGATGATTCATTGAGTTTAAGCATGAAAACTGCAAGTGTTGTTTCACGTTCAGACGGCAAGTCGGTGATAATACCTTCCATAAAAAGTGTACTATTACGATTCTTATCTACGCCATTATGCCGGCCAAAATCAGCTTTAATACTAAGCAGTTTAATATTGTCCGAAACAAGTTTTGAAAGCTCGTTAATAATTGCCAGACTTAAATATCTTTCGGCAACAAGCGCTTCTTGCTGTCGATTACTTACAATTTTTGCTGTAATCTTTTGGATAAGTCCCAGATCTACTTTCGGGCTGTATTGATTCATCTTTTGTTTAAGAATATTTATCGTATCCTTTTTTTGATCAACTTTTATTCCCTGCCAGTAAAACAGGCCGACACATATCACTGTTATCATCAAAAAGATTGAAAATACAATTCTGTTTATTTGTCTGACTTTTGCCAACGTTCTTTTATTCCTGAAGGTAAAAAGAAAGTTCGGTGTCCTCATATTGTTGGAAAGGGCAAGTCCCATAGCAGGGACGAACAGATCCCTTTTAAGCATTGATGCAGGAATTTCTAAATTTTCAGTGGAAAGCATTTTAGATGAAAAAGGATCAACAGGTTTGATAGGATATGGCATCAGGCTCTCTATCAGTCCTGTTAATCGTATGTTGCCTGTAATTTTACCTGAAAGAAAAACATTGCCAATGCTCTCGTTGCTGAAATTTAAGGAAAAATGTCCGATGGTCCTCTCAACCTGCCTGACAAGTCTCTCCAGTACAGGCATAATGGCTTCGAATACATCATCTTCATCAATTTTATATTTGGTTTTCTGATCATCTGTAAAAAAAGCCTCATTATTTATCAGTTGGTTGAAAATGGCTTCCGCTTCTTCTGAATGATCTGACACCTGCTGTTCAGGAAGACTGTCCGTGGGGACAGTTTGACTCTCAATCTGTTTTAACAGGATGTCACCAGACACCTCCTCATGCAACCTGGATCTTATCGCCTCAATAATGCTGTTAATACCGGTTTTAATACCCCGTGACAAAACAAGGTCGCCATTCGTAAAAATATCTATCCTGGACCAGTCCCGTCCAATAAACAATACACAGACATGATTGGTATCGGTTTCTATAAATTCGGTTCGAAAAATATTCTGAACTGCAAATGGAATGATCGATATGCCTATAGGTGAAAAACCGATATCCGACAAAAGAACCTTAAGCTCATCGATTTCCTGCCTTGGTGCCGCATATGCGGCAACTCTAAGCTTCTGCTTTTTATCCTCTTCGATTTCATTAAGGATGCTGAAATCAAAAACAACATCGCTTTCATTAACCTGGGTAAGTTTATTAAAGTTCCAGAAAACTGCATTGTCCACCTGATCATCAGGAACTTTTGGAATGACAAGGTGCCTCATTTCAACACGTTCGGAGGGAACGGCCGCCCAGATATCGACATCACTATAGTGACTGCCCAGAAAGCGGGTCAAAGATGTTTTTAAAAAGCCCCTGAATTCACTGCTTTCTCTTGTAATACCCGGTTTGTTTTCAATATAAGCAAAATTTATAAGCTGCCATTTAAGATCTGACACCTGGTTTAACATCAAAAGGGTAATGCTTTTACTGCCTAAAATCAGACCTGCCGTCATTTTTTTCGGAAAAGAGAATACTTTTTCAATGGCCGAAGCCTGCGAGATCCCACTAACAACACCTGCAGGTTCATATGGAATTTCAGCGGGTGAAATTTCAGTGGGTTTTTCTTTCCCCATCCTGATTACATCCAAAAGTTTCTCTGTTGATGATATCTCATCATCTTTTCTCAAACCGACTCTCCGAAAAAGTGCTATCGTGATCTATGCTCTGTTATCATTTCATGGGGGACAACTCTGAGGAGTTCTTCAAGAGTTGTATCTTTTAACTTCTTAATACCATCATCAATCATTGTTTTCATCCCCCCCTCCAGGGCAAAACGCTTAATATTCTTTTCTCCATCCCCTCTGTTCAGGGCAACAGCAATCTTCCTGTTAATAGAAAAGAATTCCGAAATTACGGTTCTTCCCTTGTACCCTGAAAATTTGCACTCAGCACACCCATCGCCCTTATAGAACGTCAGGTGTTCAGGAAAACTGTTGAACAAGAGAGACCACTCATCCTTTTTAGGCTCATATTGTTTTCTGCAAACAGGGCATGTGTTTCTGACAAGACGCTGGGCAAGGACACCCATAAGGCTGGATGCTATCTGATTGTTATCAGCGCCCAGGTCCAGAAGCCTTGAAACAGCGCTTACAGAATCATTTGTGTGAACAGTACTCAAAAGAAGATGTCCTGTCAATGCCGCATCAAACCCGATGCTTGCGGTTTCCGCATCACGAATCTCGCCCACAAGAATCACATCCGGATCGAATCTCAAAAAAGAGCGGAGCAGTTTTGCAAAGGTCAGGTTGATCTTATGGTTAACCTGCGTCTGCATAATATCCGGGAAACTGTATTCAATTGGATCTTCAGCTGTGATAATCTTTATTCCCGGATTGTAGATATATTTCAAAGCACCGTAAAGTGTCGAAGTCTTGCCGCTGCCAGTGGGTCCTGACACAAGCAGCATCCCGGCTGAACTCCTCAACATTTTTTTAAAAGGTTCCAGAACATGCTTCGAGTGATTAAGTTTTTCGAGCCCGACATCTGCATTGCGGGAATCAAGAATACGCATGGTGATATTTTCACCGATAATAGCCGGACATGTTGCGACTCTGAAGTCGAGATCAAAATTATGCTTGGTCTGCCTGTCAGAATAGTTCACCCTGAAAACCCCATCCTGGGGGATACGCCGCTCGGCAATGTCAAGGTTGGATATAACCTTGATTCTGGAAATTATGGCTCCAATCATATCCTGAATGCGGTCCTCAAGCCATGCCAGTTTCAGTGTCTGCAGAACACCATCAATCCTGTATCTGATCCTGGGTCTCTTCCGGTTTTGTTCAATATGAATGTCACTGGCTTTGTTAATAACACCGTACTTTATGATAAAATTGACAACTTCCTCAGCCTCCAATGTTGTTGCGCCATACAACTGTCCGGTTTTATCGTCTCTGGCATCACTAATGTCATCATCAAGATTGATATCAATCAGACTGCCGGTCTGTCTGTCCGCCTCGGCTTTTGTCGCCGACATTGCCTTGCCATAAAGTGTTTCAAAAAGCTCATTGAACTTTTCTTCGGTAATGAAAATACCGTTGATTTTAAGGTGGGTATATAAGTGTCCCAGTTCATGCATCACAGGTATTTTTTCATGGTCTGCAAAAGCCACTGTAATTTTGTTGTTTTCATAAATTAGCGGCAAAATCTTATTCGTTTTCGAATACTTATACCCGATAATACTTTTTAGCTTTTTGATCTGGTTATCATAAATAACAAAGTCGTCAAGTTTCTTAAACGGGATGTTGTACTGCTTAGACAAGGCATGGTAAAGTTGCTCAGTTGTTATAATCTTCTTCTGGACAAGAATCTTGCCCAGCGGATCGCTTCTATGAGTCTGTTCACGAAGTGCAATGTTTAACTTGGTTTCGTTAACATACTCCTGCCTTAAAAGAATTTCTCCGAACTTAAGATGCTTGCTGTATTTCTGAAGAATGTAGTTAAGATCATTTGCAGTAATCAGATTCAGATCACAAAGTATCTCGCCGATGCTTCTTCGCATACTTCGCCGGTTTATAATCTCATCAAGATCTTTTTTACTGATAATGTCCAGCTTGTAAGCAAGTTCAGCCCCCCCTGCCTTTTGATAATCAGGATGTTCTTGAAGTTCTTTTAATTGTTGAGCTGATATCAGTTCTCTTTTCAACATAAATCTGTCAACAGACAGACTTGCATCTTCCTTTTCTTTTTTCTGGATATCAAGGGCTCTCTCAATATCCTTTTCACTTGCAAGTCCCTCTTGCCTGAGCAACTCCCCTACTTTCAAGGAAGATTGCCGGCCGGTCATCTCTTTGCCCATGAAAACACTCCAACAAATTTATGTTTATCGTACTCTATATATTAATATTCTTTTTAATTTAAAACAGTTGATTATTCAAGGATTATTTTCAGAAT
>CAZTYY010000074.1:0-3544 GCA_964617785.1 uncultured Desulfobacterales bacterium
ATTAAAAATAGGGCGCCAAGAGAAGACTGGTGCAAGGTTGATAACACAACTCCAAAAATGGTGAGTACCAATGTAAGACTCACAACAAAATTTCGTATTTTTTTGTATCCCATCCATTCAAGGGCGGCAGGAGAATATTCAATAAACAGGACAGTAAGATAGAGGAAAACACAAAGACCTACTTCAAATAACAAAGAGGATGTTCCCTGGGAATAAAATATCGGGTATGGAAGGCGCCAGGGGCGTCCCACATCATAATGCAGCGCCAGAACTACTAAAGCATAACCAAGAAAGGCAGTTAATATAGCAGGACGTACCGCAGAATGAAAGCGTTTAAGCCCAAAAATGTAGCAGGCAGCTGAGGTTACATAACCACCGGCAGCGAGAGAGACACCACAAAGCAGGTCAAACCCGATCCATATCCCCCATGGATTATTATGATCCAGATTTGTTACAGTGCCAAGGCCACCGAAAAAACGGCTAACTGTCAGGTAAAGTCCGACAATTATAATTATGCCTGCAACAACATTAAAGGGCGTAAACATTGAACTGTTTACATGGCTTTTTTCAGATGACATCTATTACTCCTCCTCGGGTCCATCAGTAATCTTTGAGTCCTTGTCCTCAATATTTTTTTCTTCTGTTTTTGACGTGGTTTCCTCAGGTTTTTTTTCTGCAGCTTCCTTTTCAACCTGTTCAAGCGCCTTTTTTACTTCAGAATTGACAGCTGATTTTTTTTCCTCGATCATTTTCTCTTTTTGATCAGACAGTTTTTTGTTCATCTCATCCATTAAGGCAGTCTTGGTCTTCTCCACGGCTGCCTTCAGCTCTTTGTCTGCTTTCATATCTTTTCGTTTTGAAACAGCATACAGACCTGTTAAAAGAACCGGCCATAAACCAACAACAATAGGTACTGCTGCAAGAGCACCTGATGTTAAAGCTGGAGCTGGTGTTATGCCTAAATCTTCACGCATGCCGATTTTGGAAAAATCAGTTCCTGAAATATAGAGCCAGTTTGTACCACCCATCTCATGTTCACCATAAAGATGTTCTTTGTAACGTTTTGGATATTTATTAATTCTTTCCCAGGCAATTTTAATCAGCTCTTTTCTTTTGCCGAATATGATGGCCTCCACCGGACATGATTCTACACATCCCGGAAGTTGTCCATTATCAATTCTCGGCTTACACATGGTGCATTTTACCACCCTGGGGGTTAGTGGATTATTATACTCATAGGCTGGGATGTTAAAAGGGCAGGCGATCATACAGTATCGGCATCCCACACAAAGTGATGCATCATAAACAACTGCGCCGGTTTTATCTTTTTTAAAAGCTTTTACAAAACATGCGGAAGCACAGGCAGGTTCAAGGCAGTGATTGCATTGCTTTTTTGCAAATATTTCAGGTTTGCCTGCTTCAGGGGTAAAACGGTTAATAACGGTAAATGTTTTATCATCTGTACGGCGAATTGAGTCCAGGATAGAAAGATCATCAAAAGGTTTATCCGGGTTTGGAAGAGAGTTTACTTTATTGCATGCTTTTTCACATTTTCGACACCCAATACATTTTGTTGTATCATGAAGAACACCATAACTGTCCGGATAACCTTTAAAGTGCTTATTGGATGCAGCATATATCTTATTTCCCGTCAGTGTGGATGTGCCTATTGCTGCGCTCATCCAGCCCAGAAATTTCCTCCGGGATATTCCCATAATTCCACCTCAATAAGTTAATTCGTTTTTGCAGTTACCATTTCTTTTTTTAAATGACATGAAACACAATCGGTTCCAACCGGCTTTTCTATCTTCATTTCATTATGGCATGAAATACACTGCCCATGATATGCTGCTTTTAAATCAGGTATGTTGTCATTGGGTTTACCTGCTTTACTGTGACAGGATTGGCATTTAACCGGGGTTAAGCTTGACGGACTATAATGATGACAACCCATACAAAGCGTTTTATCATCTTTATGAAAAGATCTGGCTAAATTGTTCTTTTTAATCCTGGATTTTATCTGATTGAACATTTTAAGATGTGGAAAGTCCACTGGTTTATATTCATCAGACAATACGTCAATTATAACCTTTTCTGGGATTTTTTCAGAAATGTTATCATAGGATTCAGATCTGAGTTTAGTTGTCCTCTTGGCAAGTTCCACCATTATCTTCATATCCGGAGATGAATTAATTGTAATTTGACTTTTATCAACCTCATGGCATTGAGAGCAAGCCATATGTGAAAAATTTTTTTCAGGTATGATGCTATGACACCCGGCACACTCATTTTCTTTTTTCTTATTGCTATGGCATGAGACACAGCTATTTTGGCTTGTTTGATTGTGCATGGCGGATTCAAGTGATATGAAGTTTCCTTTTTTATCACCCGGTACTGTATGGCAGTCTCTGCAGCCTTTTAATGATTCATGATGACATGACTTACAACTTTTCACTGAAGACTCATGGATTTTATGATTAAAAGCCACTGGGTTCATGCTTGCATTTACCAGTTTTTCAGATAATTTTGCCTGATTATCATAACCGGTTATTAAGACATAGTCCGGCTGATTCCTTTTTAACCGAGGTGTCTGGGTGAAGACTTTGATTTTTTTTTGTTCTATGGCATCATGGCATCCTCTGCAATCAGCTGGTCCACCTGCTTTTTTGTTAAGTTTAAAGGCCTGGTGACAATTTACACATGAGTTGTGTGATGCCTCTTTTATTGAACTTACATCCTTTTTACGTTCAGGGAAATGGCAGTATCTGCATGATCCCTCTTCCCCCTTTTTATAATAAACTTTTTTTGATTTTTCATCGATTATATGGTGGCATGCCTGGCAATTGGTGCCATCAGAAGTGGGGATTGATTTTGACTTTTCATGGGTATAGTGAAGTGATTTATCAAAGGTAAGCGCCTTCCATGAGGAGTCTGTTTTCAATTCTGAATTGTGGCATGCCCGACACTCTCCCTTAACTGGTCCGCTTTTTGCTCCGGCAGTCTTTTTTTCAGTATGACAGGAAATACAGTTTTGATGATATATTTCCATGTCTATTTCGGTTTTGGAGTTTTTTATTCGCTTGAATTTAAATACAAATGCATCCTTTTTTTTGGGTTTTTGGGGGTGGCAGGCGTTACAGCCGTCTTCTTTCAGAGCTTCAGTATGACGATCGTGAAAAAATGAGACAGGCTGCATATTTTCACTATCAGGCACATCCGGAAGATCAATATAAATTATATCTGAACGTTTGTTCTCTAATTCTGGTGTTTGAGCATTTGCAATACGTAAGCTGACCAATAAAATGAATAACAGAACAAAAAGTGTAATAAAATGCCGGTGATTGACGGAATGCAATTTTACCATACTCCAACCCTCTAATTGTTTCATAACTGGGTTCTTTCTCTATCCCCATGATAGACTTTCCAGAGGGAAAAGCCTATATTGTATTTTTTACCGGATTAATCGAACCTGTCCGGGGTTCCTAATAGAAATGGTGGGTTGAGATAAGAATTAATTTTATATCCTCATTTATAAAATACTTTT
>CAZTYY010000074.1:3644-14061 GCA_964617785.1 uncultured Desulfobacterales bacterium
TATTTGATAAAAGAGCAATCTGATTTTGTAATACACGCGGCTCCGAAACCATACGTTGTGGGTACCCTGTTAATTCCTGGGGCATCTTACTCAACAATCAGGCCGCACTCTTCACATCTGTAGCGCACTTTAGTTTTTTTATCTGATATAACTTTTACAAATTCTTTGTGTCTTACACCATGCATTTCATAACATTCCGGACAGAATCCGTTACTCAGCTCATCTTCTGAAATAGTTAAATGACAACGAAGACACCGCATTTTGTTTTTTATGTCATCGATCAGGAAAAGTTTTTTGTGTTTGCAGGGACTCATTTTGCATTTCTTTAAGGAAAAAAGCCTGTCCTGTCAAATAAAAATGGAAACCATCATTCTTGACTTGAAAATGAAAAGGCTTTATTAATTGGTTCTTTGTTGGACCCATAATGTTTTTTAGGAAAATAGTGATGAAAAACAGACTGAAACAATTGATACTTGAAGCGGCATCTAAAGCTTACCAAAAGGGCGACCTGCGGTCAGCAGAATTTCCTGAAGTGGAAATTGAAGAACCAAAAGCAGCATCGCATGGCGATTTTTCCACTAATATTGCCATGCAGATGGCATCTGTTCAGAAGATGCCCCCCAGAAAAATATCAGAATTGATTCTTGCCGCCATAGATGACCGGGACGGTATTGTGGAAAAAACCGAAATTGCGGGCCCGGGATTTATTAACTTTTTTTTAACACCATCTGCCTGGTATCCATATTTAAAAAAGGTTCATGAACAGGGAGAACAATACGGGGCTTCTGATATCGGGCAGGGCAAAAGGGTTCAGGTTGAATTTGTCAGCGCCAACCCCACAGGCCCTCTCCATGTGGGGCATGGCCGCGGAGCTGCTGTGGGTGACAGCGTGGCCGGCATCCTGTCTTTCTGCGGATATTCGGTACAGCGTGAATATTATGTTAATGACTCAGGAAGACAGATACGCACACTCGGACTTTCTGTTTTTCTAAGATACAAGGAGTTTTCCGGAGAGGATATTGATTTTCATGATGACTGCTATCAGGGCGATTATATCCGTGATCTTGCCCGGGAAGTGATTGAACTGAAAGGCCGGGACCTTCTTGAAGGGGACCATCTTGAAGAGGGCCAGGAAAAAGCGATCGCGTATTGTGCCGGGTTTGCGGCAAAAAAAATTATTGAAGGTATAAAAGCAGACCTTGACTTGTTTGGTATAAATTTTGATCAATGGTACAGCGAACAGTCATTGTTCGATTCGGGCATGGTGGACGCTGTGCTCAGTGAACTGAGAAAGCGGGGCGTAATATATTCAAAAGACGGCGCAGACTGGTTTAAAACATCTGCATTCGGTGATGAAAAGGATCGTGTCGTTGTCAGGGAAAACGGCTTGACCACTTATTTTGCATCTGACATTGCGTACCACAAGGAAAAATTTGATCGCGGGTTTCAGCGGGTGATTGATGTATGGGGGGCTGATCATCATGGGTATATTCCAAGGATGAAGGCGTGTGTTGAAGCTTCAGGAAACAACCCGGAGGATTTTAATGTTATTCTCGTACAGCTTGTCAATCTTTTGCGCGGCGGAGAGCCTGTCGCCATGTCTACACGTTCCGGCGAATTTGTTACATTAAAAGACGTACTGGAAGAAGTCGGGACAGATGCTGCCAGATTTATTTTCCTTACAAGGCACTACGAAAGCCCGCTTGATTTTGACCTTGAACTGGCAAAGCAGAAAACCAATGACAATCCTGTATATTATGTTCAGTATGTTCATGCCAGAATATCAAGCATTGCACGAAAAGCTGCGGATGAAAAGGGCATAACAGATATCGGGTGGGATAGTCAGGCGGTTTTAAAGCTTCAGGAACCTGAAGAGTTTAATTTAATAAAAGAGATGGCACGGTATCCTGAAGTGGTTGCGCAAAGCGCAAAATTCCTTGAACCGCATCGCATTACATTTTATCTGATGAGTCTTGCGTCTCTATTTCATTCCTATTACAATAAACACAGAGTATTGGAAGATGACAGAGAATTGACACTTGGACGCCTTTACCTTGTGATGGCTGTTAAAAAGGTAATTAAAAATGGCTTAACCCTTTTAGGTGTCTCTGCACCTGAAAAAATGTAGTTTACTTTATCAAGGATTCGGCAAAATTGAATCTTTCAATGAAAAAAAATGAAAAAAAAAGCAACGACGCCCGAAAAGAATCCGGAAACCAGTATGTTCAGATGACCCGAAGGCAGGCTGCCGGATGGATATGCGCTTTTATGTTTCTTCTGGTTTGGATATTTATCCTGGGCGTAATAGTGGGGCGCGGGACTTCTCCTGTGCGCTTTGACATTGATCAGCTTCAGAAAGATTTTGCGGAACTGAAAGCTGAAGTGCTTAATAAGGAAAAAACGATTATCAAGAACAGGTCTGATGAGCTGCGGAAGAAAAAAGATTTTGAATTCCACAGAAAGCTGACAGCCCCAGATGAATTACCTGAAAGCTCGGCTGAGAAAAAAGCAATCGTTGCAAAAAAAAAGAAACCAATTGCCGAAACCAAAAAGAAAATAGTAGAAATAAAGCCTCCAAAGCCTGTCCAAAAGAAAGAAGTCGTAGGTGTCTCAGAGAGATATGCCTTGCAGGTAGCTTCGTTAAAAGAAGTAGAACATGCTGACATGCTCGTTAAAAAACTCAAAAACAAAGGGTATTCCGCATACTATATTGCTGTCAGTTTGCCGGGCAAAGGAGTCTGGTATAGGGTGAGGGTAGGGCCTTTGAAAAGTAAAGCCAAGGCTCTTGCCGTATTAAAAAACATCAAAAAAGATCATAAGGGAGCGATGTTGGTCAAAAGATAGTACTGCTGGAGATGATATGAAAATTACAAAAGACGAAGTGATACATGTGGCAAACCTGGCACGCCTTGAACTGGATGATGAGTCTGTGGATAAATTTGCCGGACAAATCGGAGAAATACTCGAATATATTGACAAGCTGAATACAATCGACACATCCGGTGTCGCGACAACTTCCCATGCGATTTCTCTTAACAATGCGTTTCGGGAGGACAGGGTTGAAGAGCACCTTGACAGGGATAAAGCGCTTTCCAATGCCCCGGAAAAGGAAGATGGATCTTTTGTGGTGCCAAAAATTGTTGGATAACAGGGAGTGATCAGGTATGAGACTGCATGAACTTAGCATAGTGAAAGCACATGCGCTTTTAAAGGCAAAAGAGGTATCATCCATGGAACTGACTCAATCTGTATTGGAGCGTATTGGTGAGATCGACGACAGGGTGGGTGCATATATTTCTATTTTTGAGGAAGATGCTTTAAAAACAGCTGAAAAGGCGGATAAGGATATTGCTGAAGGCCGCATGAGACCCCTTACCGGCATTCCCCTGTCTGTAAAAGATTTAATTTGCACAAAGGGATTCCGTACCACGTGCGGTTCGAAAATTCTTGAAAATTTTTATCCTCCATATGATGCAACAGTAGCAAAAAAACTGAAGGAGGCTGGAGCCGTAATTGTAGGGAAAGCAAACATGGACGAGTTTGCTATGGGATCTTCAACCGAAAATTCAGCTTTTAAGGTGACCCGCAACCCGTGGGACCTTGAACGTATTCCGGGCGGTTCAAGTGGCGGTTCTGCCGCGTCTGTTGCGGCGGATATGTGTCTCGGATCCATCGGGTCTGATACGGGCGGCTCGGTCCGTCAACCAGCCTCATTTTGCGGAGTAGTCGGAATGAAGCCGACTTATGGGAGGGTATCAAGGTTCGGGCTTGTTGCATTCGCCTCATCTTTGGATCAGATCGGACCTTTGACAAAAAATGTTTCCGACTGTGCTTTAATGATGAATGTTATTTCAGGCTACGACCCGAAAGATTCGACATCCGTGCCTGAAGATGTCCCGGATTACACTGATTCACTAAAACAGGGGCTTAGGGGGATTGTTGCGGGAATTCCAAAGGAATATAATTCCCAAGACGGTCTTGATCCCGATGTTTACAATGCAGTGCAGGATGCTGTCAGGAAGTTGGAGGAACTTGGAATTGAATGTATTGAAGTGTCACTTCCGCACACCGAGTATGCGGTTGCGGCCTATTATGTCATTGCGCCTTCGGAGGCAAGCTCAAACCTGGCACGCTATGACGGCGTAAAATATGGATTCAGGGATATGCCCCAGAATGATCTTATCAACATGTACAGAACCACAAGGTCAAAAGGCTTCGGTCCTGAAGTACAAAGAAGAATCATAATTGGAACCTATGCCCTGTCGGCAGGTTATTATGATGCGTATTACGGCAAAGCTTCCCAGGTGCGTACTCTGATCACCGACGATTTCAGGAAAGCATTTGAAAAATGCGACGTGATATTGTCTCCGGTATCACCGACAACCGCATTTAAGATCGGAGAAAAAGTAGATGATCCCCTGACTATGTATATGCTTGATGTCTTCACTCTTTCTGCCAATCTTGCTGGGATTCCCGGTATTTCTGTTCCATGCGGCTTTTCAAAAGACAACCTGCCTATCGGTCTTCAGATCATGGGAAAACATTTTAACGAACAGGTGATTTTAAAAACAGCTTATAATTTTGAACAGGCAACACGGTTTCATGAAAAAAAACCCGGTCTTTAAAACCGGGCCTTAAGATTCGGATATTTAAACCCGGGTCATAAAATAAGGAGCGCTGAATGAGCATTCAACCCAAAGGCGAACAGATAAGAAACGCAGTCAAGTGGATTTCAGAAGAACGTCAGTACAATCCCGGTAAAACAACCGACAAGCTGATAAGCGAGGCAGGCGTGAAATTCGACTTAACGCCGAATGAAGAAGAATACCTGGTAAGGTTAATGAAAGAACAGACAAAGCAGCCGTAACTGTGTCCAGAATCCAAATACTTCCCGATATCCTTTCCAACAAGATTGCTGCCGGTGAAGTTGTTGAACGCCCGGCATCAGTTGTTAAGGAATTGATTGAAAACGCCATTGATGCAGGAAGCACAAAAATCATGGTGGAAATTGAAAACGGCGGCCGCTCTCTTGTCAGGGTATCGGACAATGGTATCGGGATGAATCACGATGACGCCCTCCTTTCACTCGAACGGTATGCAACCAGTAAAATTCATGATGAAAACGATCTTTTCTCCATCAAAACACTCGGCTTTCGGGGAGAGGCGCTCCCCAGCATAGCATCGGTTTCACGATTTTCTGTGATTACAAGAAGCATGGAATCTCAGGCTGCAACAGAGATATTGGTCGAAGGCGGCAGGATAAAAAATGTGTCCGAGACCGGGGCGCCTGTCGGCACAATGATTACCGTAAAACAGCTTTTTTATAATACGCCTGCCAGAAGAAAATTTCTTAAATCAGCAGGAACAGAAACCGGGCATGTGGCTGAAACTATCAGTGCGGTAGCCCTTGGCAGACCCGGGATTCAATTCCGGCTGGTTCATAACAACAAAACCGTTAAAAACTGGCCTGCAGTCGAGTCTTCCCTTGAAAGAGCTTTGGCTGTTCTCGGAGAAGACCTTAGGAAAGATCTTATCAGGCTCGAATCAACAGCCAGTCGTTTTTCCCTGACAGGATGGATATCTTCTCCGGCAATTGCACGCAGCACTTCACAGAAGATATATATTTATGTCAATGGCCGGTATATTAAAGATCGTGGTCTCCAGCACGCTTTGTTTGAAGGTTATCGGGGAAGACTTATGAAAGGAAGATTTCCGATTGCGGTTCTTTTCATAACGGTTCCTTTTGACAGACTTGATGTTAACGTACATCCTGCAAAGCAGGAGGTTCGCTTTACTGAATACAAAAACCTGTATGAAGCCCTTAAACAGTCGGTTTTTGATGCGTGGGACAGGTCTCAAAAGCAGCCCGTCAAAACATCCAAAAAAATCTTTAATAAAACTTCAGCGTTTCAGGACACATATTCTGAAAGCAAATTGCAAAGTTACAAGGGCTCGGCTGTTGCAGAAGCGCTTTCAGATTATGGCGCAGGTGACAAACATCAAAAAGAAGATATCCTTTCCCGAGAGCAACCTGAAACACAGATGGATCTATGGGAACATCAAGAATCTGACAGCCTGAAAGTGATCGGGCAGATCCATGATACGTATATCGTGTGTGAGTCTGAAGACGGAATTGTCCTGATTGACCAGCATGCGGCCCATGAGAGAATTGTTTTCGAAAAAATGAAAAAAAAGTCTTTATCAGGCAATCGGCCTGTTCAAAACCTCCTTATTCCGGAAACAATAGAAACAAATTTTAAGGAAGCCGCCCTCCTTGAAAAGCTGATGCCTGACTTAAAAATGCTGGGGCTTGAAATCGAACCTTTTGGCGGGAATACTTTTGTGGTCAAATCAATTCCCGCACTTATTGCAGACAGGGAAGCAAAACCGCTTATTATGGAGATTTTAGAAAAAGTCGGTGATACCGGTTTTTCAGAAGACCTCGAGCATACGCTGGATGAATGCCTGATTCTTATGGCTTGCCATGGAGCACTGCGGGCAAATCAGCCTTTATCTGAAAAGGAAATGAAAGGACTCCTGGATCAGCTCGATGAGTGTGAGAACCGATCCAACTGTCCCCATGGACGACCGATCAGGATCAAATGGTCGTTCAAACAACTCGAAAAAGCGTTTAAAAGAATCGTTTAAAAGGCTGTAAAATGAAAACAATTCATATTTTTTTCGTTGTTTTTATTCTTCTTTTTGGATTGCTTTTTTCTTTCAAGGCCGGTTTTTTTGAAAATTTCTATTTTGAGCCAAAGAAAGGAAACGTTGTCCGGTTCAGCGATTTACCTGAAAAAGAGACTTGGATGAATATCTGGCAGAACGACCGCAAAATTGGATATTCACATACCCGGCTTTTAAAAGAAGAAAACGGGTATTTAATAGAAGAAGATTTGTTTATGCGAATCAATACAATCGGCTTCTCAAATGATTTAATGCTCAAAACAGCAGGCCACCTGAACTCTGATCTCACCCTGTCGACTTTTGATTTTAACATAAGCTCAGGCAGATTTCAGTTTGCCGCGCATGGAAAGGTATCGGGCAAAACAGTTTCAATAAAGACTGATCAGAAGCAGTTTGACGTCAGGGTTGACGAGAAACCGTTTCTCGCTTCAGGAATCATCCATACGATTGTTGACCGGGGGATGGGTCCCGGCGACAGCATCGAAATCCATGTTTTTAGTCCCGCATCCATGAATGTTGAACCGGTAAACATTATGATTGTCGGAAAAGAAGACATAACCAATATGGGCCTGATAAAACCGGCAACCAAAGTTGAAATAAAGTACATGGGGACAAACCAGTATGCATGGATTGGTGAGGATGGAGATATACTCCGCGAGCAGGGCATGCTGGGCCTTAAGCTTGAAAAGACAACAAGGAAGGATGCTCTTTTCGGCCTTCCGATCGAATCAAGTAGCGACTTGACCGAGATCGCATCTGTTGCTTCAAATGTCAGGTTTGATGATCCGGGAAGACTTGCAATGATTAAAGTGAACATCAGCGGAATAGAACTGAATGAAAAGAGAATGTCCGGCAATCGGCAGCACCTTGAAAAAAACATGCTGACCATATGCCGGGAGGATCTTACAGACCTTGCAAATGCTGTTGCACCCATAGAGATTCAGGAATCCATGAAAGTGTTTCTGGCCCCTTCGACATTCATCGAATCCGATCATCCTGAAGTTATAAAGCAGGCTCAAATGATCACAGCACCTGATGACAGTCTGCTGGTGAAAGCTAAAAAAATAGTTGACTGGGCAAAGGAAAACATCGAGAAACGACCGGTGTTATCTGTTCCTGATGCACTTTCAACATTACGAAACCGTCAGGGTGATTGCAATGAGCATGCGGTGCTGACCGCGGCACTTGCCCGGGCAGCAGGAATACCTGCAAAGGTTGAGGCAGGGCTTGTTTATATGAAAGGCCGTTTTTACTATCATGCATGGAACAATTTATTTCTCGGTCAATGGATTACAGCAGATGCAACGTTTGGCACTTTGCCTGCCGATGTCACACACATAAGGCTTTCATCAGGCCTGGAAAACATCCAGTCTGATATTATGGGCACCATCGATAAAATTAAAATAAAGGTTATTGATTACCAATATGATTAAACTGGAAAACCTGACAAGAAAATACGGTAATTTTTCTGCGGTGGAAAATCTGAATCTTCATGTTAAAAGAGGTGAAGTGTTTGGGTTTATCGGCCCCAATGGTGCAGGAAAGACAACCACCATCAAAATGCTGGGGGGCATTATTCCGCCAACATCAGGTTCAATCAGAATATGCGGAATCGATTTACTAAAAAATCCTGAAGACGCAAAACGCAAAACAGGCTTTATACCCGACAGGCCGTATCTTTATGAAAAGCTGACAGGAATGGAATTCCTGCGGTTTATTGCAGACCTTTACAATGTGTCGAATGATGTGTTCTTAATAAAAGCAGAAGAATTGCTCGCATTGTTTTCCCTGTCAGACTGGTCTTTTGAACTCATCGAATCCTATTCACACGGTATGAAGCAACGCCTTATTATGGCCGCAGCCCTGTTGCATGATCCCGAGCTTTTCATAGTGGATGAACCGCTTGTGGGCCTGGACCCTGCAGGGATTAAGATGGTACGTGGGCTTTTCAGAAATCTTGCAAAAGAAAACAAGACCATATTCATGTCAACCCATACCCTGAAAATAGCCGAGGATGTATGTGACAGGATCGGCATCATTAACAAGGGCCGGCTTATTGCTGCAGGCACTTTTGAAGAGTTGCGCCAAATGGCAAAAACAGATAAAAAAGGTCTGGAAGAAGTGTTCTTTAAACTGACAAATTAATAGTATGATCAGCCTGTTTCAAATCGTCTTGACAAGCCGGGGGGATAATACTATCAAGTGGCGTTATTAAGATACTGGTGTTGGCAAACATTTCAAAAGCCGATGCCGTAAACTTTTATATGAGAAGAAAGAATATGAATAAAAAAGCATATTTCCGAGCATCGGGAAGATATATACCTGACAAGGTCGTTACAAACGACGATCTTGCAAAGTTAATGACCACCAGTGATGAATGGATTCAGCGCAGATCAGGGATCAAGGAGCGACATTATGCAGACCAAGGCGATAAATGCTCTGATATAGGAAAAAAATCCGTCGATAACCTGCTGTCAAAAAATGATATTAATGCCGAAGAGATCGATGCCATTATTTTTGCAACCTTAAGCCCGGATATTCATTTCCCTGGAACCGGTGTAATTATGCAGCAGAAACTGGGATGGGCTGATCGTCATATCCCCTGCTATGACATTCGGCAGCAGTGCAGCGGTTTTATTTACGGGCTGCAGATGGCACAGTCTTTTGTCGAGTCAGGTATGTTTGAGAATGTTTTGTTGGTTGGGTCTGAGCTTCATTCAAACGCACTTGAATTTAGCGACAGGGGACGAGCCGTAACCGTGCTGTTTGGTGACGGATCAGCCTCAGTCGTTGTTTCAAAGGCCGATAACACGGATTCTGAAATATTGATCACGGAAACACATTCCGATGGAGAAGGGTGTTATAACGGCGTGCACATGAATCTCTTTGATATAGGGAAAAAGCCGCTTCTTTATTATGATTATTCTGACATTGAAGCGAATGCTGATATGTTCCCTCAAATGCCTAACCCAAAAAATCTTTTCACAAATGCGGTGCGCCGTATGGTGGAAGTCAGTCTGTCTGCTTTAGAAAAGACAGGGTTTTCTGTAAATGATGTTGACTGGGTCTTGCCGCATCAGGCCAATATCCGTATTAATCGAATGACCGCTGAATACCTTGAAATCCCGGAAGATAAGGTGCTTTATAATATTGACCGATACGGCAACACTACGGCTGCAACCATACCCCTTCTGCTTGATGAATACAGCGAGAACGGTACCATTAAAAGAGGTGACCTGATGCTGATGGTAGCATTCGGATCAGGGTTTACATGGGGGGCATCTGTAGTCAGGTATTAGAGATGATGGCTTTACTCTTTTTTTGCTGCTTTGGCCACAACATTTCGGAGCTTTTCTGAACCTGGATTACTTGCTGCCTGTTTTACGATAATATCTATGGGGCTGACCGGTTTCCCATAATAGCTCTCACTCATTTCATCGTTTGTTTTAATGACCGAGCCCTCCAGTGCCATGCCTGCATAGGCGCCTTTTGCCCTTGAAAAAGAGACGAAATCCGTGACAATACTGGTTGCGGCTCCAGCTCCTCCTCCAATGGGCCCCACAGCTATGCTGGCATCACCGCCAAGCTTTACTGAAGATGTATAAAGTTTTTCAACACCCCGCTCTGAAGTTATCATAATGATAACCTGTGATTCGTTGGCGCCGATTTGTAAGCCAAAGCTTACTGATCCCATGGAAAAAAATGCAGGCTGACTCCATTTGCCGGTCTT
>CAZTYY010000075.1:0-14022 GCA_964617785.1 uncultured Desulfobacterales bacterium
TAAATTAATTCTGCATGACAATTATTTAAAACAATGGGTTTGTCAAGCTCTTAGACAAACCTTCATATGAAACAGGAAACAATCAAATAATTTAGGATATTTTTTATCGGGCTATGCTTCTGATTATTCAGCACAATGAAATTATTGTCCGTTTCAGTAGGACTTGTTTCCTACTGAACAGTACAATAGCGATTTTTTTTTGACAGTTTTTTTTAGCGGCACATCCACTGCGTTGATAACTATTTGATAAAACAATAAATATAAAAATACAAAGTTTTGAAAGGAATTGGCCCGGTTTTTGTATTATTTCTAAAATCAGATAAAACCAGATAAAACCAGATTAAGGACCGTACAATCTCAACCTTCTGTCGGAAAATCCAGAACTTAATTTTAAAGTTGTCAAAACAAAGTACTAATTTAATTCATAACTAAGGAGGTCATGATGAAAAAGAATTTTACAGGTTATTTGGTTAAAATTTTTTGGCCGGAGCGTTTTCGATATTCATTGTTATCAACTTTTATCCCCCTGGCATGTCTTTTCCTTGTTGTTGCCGGGACAGGTTGCAGTAGCAGCGGAGACTCAACTTCCGGCAGCACTACAGGTGATGCAGCAACGGTTTCCCAGTTATCCCAGTATTCTATGCCGAATGAGATCTCGGCTGTTCCGGTAAGCGGACAGGAAGGTACGGCTGCGGCAACAGATGATGGAACCGATTACAGTGTTGCAGTGACCAGAAAATATGTGGAGGAAAATACCCTGCGGCAATTTAGTATGCTGGAGGAAGTTTTAAAAGCGCTT
Source organism: uncultured Desulfobacterales bacterium (assembly GCA_964617785.1). GTDB lineage: Bacteria > Desulfobacterota > Desulfobacteria > Desulfobacterales > SURF-7 > JAFDJC01. Next base: position 800 of record CAZTYY010000075.1, read on the forward strand.
GCCCAGACAAACTATCAGGACCAGGTCGGTCAGGGGCCATACACGGCCATGGTAGCAATGGAGAAAGAAGAGGGCGGTGCGAACCAAAAATCGCTTGAGTCATGGGTCTGTCAGGCGGACATCGTAGATTCCGCCGGGAATGTTGTTCCCAATGTCCAAGTACAGGCCGGTGTCACGTATAATTTGCGTGCAAGGGCATGGATTCAGGAACAGGATGAAGATGGGATATTCCTTATAAAAGCCCAATTTCTGATCACGTCTCCACCTACCCAGCTGGAAGATGGTACATTTTCGGATTATGGAGAATGGACTCTGAATGTCAACTTTGATGATACCGGTGATGATTACTTTGTTGCATCATGCGAGGTAAATGATGAAGGGCTAACAGTAATTAAACTCCACCAAAAAATGCCGGAGGGAGGTCCCGGATCCGAAGGAGACTTGATTACGGAAGTCAAGGGGATCATGTACCGTTCAAATGATGAAGGTTACGGAAAGGTCTATTATCCAAAATGGGAAGAAGTATTCTGCATGGATTGCAACCAGAATCCCGATTCGTTCCCTCATGCCGAAGCAGTTTATGCCTATAATGACGCTTATCTTGCCGTACAGGGTGAAGATGATGATGATCCTATGTATAAAAGCAGGGCAGTTGATGATGCTGTACTGATGACGCACAGGTATGGTGTCTTTAATGAAGATACAGGCAATGATGTTATGAAAAGCAAGTCCTTTGGATTCCCGATTTATTGGACTGAAAACGATATAACAAAGAGGGGCTATTACGGTGCATGGCAGGGCAGGCACGAGATCTGGGCCCAGGGTGATGCACCGGCAGAAGGGACGGTCGTCACAAGGGAGGACCATGATCCTGATGCAACACCCGTGACATATTTGGTTGGAGGTACGTTTGGCGGGGTCCTTGTAAAACGCACTTATGTTGATGCCGACCTTGACGATATCAAGGATATACCCGTGGAAATCTGGATTAACCAGAACTATAACCTGGAATGGGATAATGGGGCATCAGAGTGGACATACTGCTCAGGCGGTATGGTCTGGCCTGCGCCGCCTGATCCACCATATTGTGCTGGCACCACCGGAAGCTTTAGTGATGACATTGGTTTCAACTCACTGATTGTCGGGGCGAGCGATTCAATGAAAAATGTTTATATCGGCGGTTGGGATGAAACAAACATGACAAATAAGAATTTCGTGTACAAGGCCGCATTTTCTTCCGGCGGCACCGATTATACAGCAGGTTTTTATGAGGCAGAGCAAGTGCAGGGCAGCTGGGGTTTGCAGATGGTGACACCGATAGCAGCTATTAATACTACTGATGTGACTACATTATGGATTGATATCGGCGGCAGAATCTATGTCGAATATACAGGCTCAGGCTGGCTTGAGAAGGAGCTTGTTTACTTTGATCAGATGTCCTGGACTCCGGAATTTAATCCCTCAGGTGATAAGGCTTATACCCTGCCCACAAATACTGAGCTGTATATTAATATGCAGGGCGCAACATATGTTGTTAAAAAAGTGAACAATGTGACAACTGCACAGTTCGAACTTCAGACTGCCATCAACCCAACGAATATTGCCAGTGTGCTCGGCGGCAATACAGTGTTTGTCGACCAGTGGGATGCTGATAATAATTCAACCTTCGAGTTCGTTACAGATACATCTAGTGCGAAATATCTGATGCTCGTATTTAAGACCATCGGTGACAATCATCAGAATGACGATGATGCCGAGGTCGGTGCTATCGCCTCCAATGTATGGGGTATCCGACAGGAAGGTACCACGATTGATTTTAATTGGGAATACAATGCCGAAGGCGGCTGGGGTGCTGTCACCTATTTAAAGAACTCAGACGGTTCCTACAAGCTTCTTGATGATCCCATGCGTTTTAATTCCATCACGGCTACAAACGGGGCCGGAGAGACAAAAACGCTTGCGCTCCAGTTTGACGGATGGATGATGGGAGTGCCTGAAATGTACAATGAGCTTCAGAAGAATGACTGGGTCATGACCGATGAAATAGCAGACAAGGTGATCAATCTTCCTGCATTAACCGAAGTGACGGATTCCGCGACAGACATTCTTTACGTCCTGAAACCCTTGGAAGTGAGTCAGTTTCTGCCTCTCGTTGCCAATCCGACGGGAACTTTGCCGAATATAGCGCTTGCAGAGGCAGTCGATCTGAGTGCAGTGCCGGACTATGCTGATCACGGTATGGGAGATATGCCGACGGATGTTGAAGTCCTTTATTCCGAAGGCTTGCCGATAGTAGAAGATTAAAACCAGCACAATTCTCCTCCTGAACAGAAAAAGCAGGGCGTTAAGCCCTGCTTTTTCTATATATACAATACTGGTATAAAATCTATTCGCCACTACTTTTTAATTAAAAAACTTGACGATATTTCCATTGAATTGTAATTGATTCCTTTTAACAATTGTAACTTTTTTCAGGTGTGATTTTTTCAGGGAAACCGAATGTACGGAATGTATCGAAATGACAGGCTGAGAATATGCCTGATCAGTTATAGAAGCAACCCCCACTGCGGGGGGCAGGGTGTTTATATCCGGAATTTGAGCAGAGGGCTGACGGATCTGGGACATCATGTGGAGGTGGTATCGGGTCCCCCTGATCCCCTCCTTGATAAAGATATAAAGCTTTCCATGTTACCCTGTCTGGACCTTTATAATCCAGAGGACATGTTCAGGATACCGACTTTTCGAGAGCTTTGTGATCCGGTGAATATTGCAGAATGGCTCGGTGTTTCTACCATGGGATTTCCTGAGCCGTTTACGTTCGGATTCAGGGCGTTTCGATATCTTAGAAAACGATTTCATATGTATGATATTGTTCATGACAACCAGAGTTTGTCTTACGGAATATGGGGTGTCAGCAAGTTTATACCGACTATAGCCACCATTCATCATCCGATTACAGTCGACCGTGATATTGCCGTTAAAAGTGTTCGGGCGCCATGGAAAAAGCTAAAACACATGCGATGGTACTCATTTATCGGTATGCAAAAAAGAGTCTCAAAAAGACTGCCGGGAATTATAACGGTTTCAGAACGTGCAATGGAGGATATCAGCCGTGATTTTAAAGTGCCGAAAAAAAAGTTCAGTGTAGTTCCGAACGGAATCAATACAGATGTGTTTTATCCGATACCGGAAATAGAAAGAGAAAAAGGGCGTATCATCGTCACAAACAGCTCGGACACACCACTGAAAGGACTTTTTTATCTTCTGCATGCTGTAGCGGAAATATCAAAAAAACGAAAAATTAAACTGGTGGTTGTGGGATATCCAAAGAAAAAAGGCGGGATTGTTAAGCTGATAAGAAAACTTGATATCGGACGGCATATCACATTCACAGGACGGATAGATGACAAAGAATTTGTAAAACAGTATGCAAGGGCTTCAATGGCTGTGGTGCCATCTGTTTACGAAGGATTTGGCCTGCCGGTGGGTGAGGCCATGGCTTGCGGTGTGCCGGTCATCAGCACAACCGGTGGGGCTCTCCCGGAGGTTGTGGGCGATGCCGGAGTCCTGGTTCCTCCTGCAGACAGCGAATTTCTTGCCGACGCAATCATAAAGCTTCTTGACAATCCCGACCATGCCCTGAAGCTCGGTAGTGCCGGATTCCAAAGGGTTATGGAAAATTTTACCTGGCAAAAGGCTGCTGAAAAAACCGTCAAGGCATACCGGGAGGTCATCCGTGATTACAGTCGACTTTAGCCGGCTTTCCATAAAACCAGGAGATCGGATATTGGACATCGGCTGCGGGTCCGGGCGCCATACTTGTGAGGCATACCGGAGAAGGGAAGTCGTTGCCATTGGATCGGATCTCAGTTTTGATGATGTCAGGGAAGCTGTGGACAGGTTGAGATATCATGATGCCCTTGAAGAACATGGCGGTGGGGCATGGGGCGTTTTAGTTTCTGATATTAAAAGTCTTCCCTTCAAAGATAATAGCTTTGATAATGTCGTTTGTTCAGAGGTTCTTGAGCATATACCGGATGACAAAAAAGCGATTTCAGAGATCATACGTGTTTTAAAACCGGGCAAAACGCTTGTGGTAAGCGTTCCAAGGTATATGCCTGAGCGAATTTGCTGGGCCCTGTCGGATGAGTATTACAACGCGAACCAGGGCCATGTGCGAATTTACAAAAAAAAAGAGCTTGTCCGGGCCTTGGAAACTGCGGGTGCGGCACATTTTTATTCCCATTTTGCACACAGTATCCATTCTCCTTACTGGTGGCTGAAATGTTTTGTGGGGCCGACCCGGGATGACGCCTGGACGGTCAACTTGTATAAGCGTTTTCTGACATGGGATATTATGAAGAAGCCGTGGATAACAAGGTTTGTTGACAGGCTTTTAAATCCTGTTATCGGGAAAAGCGTTGTACTCTATTTTACCAAGACTTAACCCGTCTGCTCCGTCTGTTCTGATTGTTCTGGCTGGTTTCTTTTTATCCAGTATTCTTTATAAAAAACAGAACCGGTTTTTACGGCAAGGGCGATAAGATAGATGGTGATAATCGTGATAACAATAATATGCGATTTCTCTTTTATCTTTTGAAAAAATTTTTTTTCTTCCATGCCGTCTCCTGCTTTTAGTGTATCATGAGATGAAGTGTGTATACGTTGCTGAGATTGTTTTCAGCATCCTCGACCTGAATCTCAAACTTTCTCTCTCCAGGAGGACCTAAAAATTCAAGCGGCTCTTTTAGCGTAAGGCCTTTCGATTCTTTAGAATTTGGAACTGCATCAATCGGCTTAAATTCCGTATGCGCCCGGTTTACATTCGCCGGATAATACTCATTAAGATGTATTTTAATGATTTTACTGCTCGGGCTTTTTGTCGAGATAACAAAATTGACGGTATCGCCTACCAAAAACGAACTTGTTGCTATATATTCATCGTTGATAATTTTTCCTGATTGCGCATGTTTGATGATAGGTGGTGCCGTATCCGATTTTTTTTTAATATCAGAATCTGTTATGATGCATCCTGTTATCATTGGGAATACCAATGATAATACCAGTGATAATGCCAGTAAGTGAAGAAAGAAGGTTGGTGCGATGTTTTTTTTCATTAAGACCTCTTGTATGCACTGATTTTATGGTAGATTGAATCGATTTCAGGAATATTCAGTTCAAGCGTATCGCCTTTAAGATTTTTTGTAAAAATTTCTTCGTTTTGAGGAATTTTTGCAATCACCTTTTTGGGATCGATTTTTTCCATCATGACATCGATGACACGGTCATTTGTCTTATTTAGAACATAGAAAATATCTTTGCCGGCGCTATTGGCCATATCCTCCATTTTTTCTGCAAGCATAAATGATTCATAGGTAGGATCGATGATGCCGATAATAAGGTCGCATTCTGCATCAACCTGCCTTCCAAAATGCTCTGTGCCGGCTTCAGTGTCTATGATGACCATGTCATTGTCTTCAAGGATAAGGCTGGAAAGAACCATTTTTGAGAGGAGTCCTATTGGACAGGCACAACCTTCTCCGAAGCCGTGGATCTTTCCTATTACGGCAAGTTTGATTCCATCGGATTCCGCGATACAGTCTTCAGGAAGATCATCTATTTTCAGTTTTTGGTTAAAAGGCCTGTCGCTGTCGGGAAATGTTTTGTTGATTTTTTCCTTGAAACCCTTTTTTCCGCCAAGATTATCCATAATATGAACTGGAAGCGGGATGCCGGCCATGCGGTGAAGACCAAAATTCGACTCGTCCGCGTCAACCAGAAGAACCTTGTATCCTCTGTTTTTAAAATTTCTGGCTAAAAGGACTGACAACGTACTTTTTCCGCATCCGCCTTTTCCGCAAACAATGATTTTCATATGGTTGTAATACCGTAAATATTATTTTATTTTTTCAAGTTCTTCAAGAAGATGTTTTGCATTTTCAATATCTCTTTCAGCTTTTGGGTGTTCGGGATTTAATATCAGAGTTTTTTCCCATTCCGCAACAGCCTTTTGCAATTCTTCGTTAATAAAATGTTTGACGCCTTTTTTGTAACAGATTTCCGATTCTTTTTTTATTTTGGTTCTGATGGATGTTTCTATTTTTTTAACATCTTTATAATCTTTGTTGATTTTTCCAAACATTTTCAACGAATCAATATAGTGATGATCACGATGAAGCGCTTTTCCCGCCATGTAGTACGCTTCATTTTCCAGAGCAGGCGCTTTTTTGTTTGAAGGGTCAAGCGCCAGTATTTTTTTTGTTATCGCAGGAATTTCATTATATTTTTTTTCATCAAGACACTTTTTTGCGAGAACAAAATTTTGTTCGATTTTTTCTTTTGCTGTTTTTAACATTAGTGTCTTCTGGTGTGTCTTGGCAGGGGGCGCTGTTTCTTTTTCCGGGGAAATATTCTTGGTGTCGGGGATATGTTTTTGGGCATCAGATTTTTCCGAATCCTTTAAAAAACCGGTGCATCCGGATGAGAAGATAGCTATTAAAATAAGAATATAGAAAAAAGATGTTTTCATCGTATTTTGAACTGCAATGTTTAACAAATATAAATTTTTAAGATTCTTTAATGCCAAGCACTTTGAAAATTTCAATGGCATCCAACCGGCCTTTAATTCTTTGTGCGGGCAGCGCTTCCGCGGTAATGATATTTTTCACATGCTTATAAGCATTTTTGCTAATGATCGTTTCGCCGGGTCCTGCCAGGCCGTTAAGGCGCGAGGCGACATTAACACTGTTGCCGATAACGGTATATTCCATTTTTGTCTGGGAGCCGATATTGCCTGAGACCACAATGCCTGTATCGATTCCTATTCCGACAGATTCAAAAAGCCTATTAACATTTTTACCGAGTTTTCGCAACTCTTCCTGAAGTGACATGGCTGCACGCATCGCTCTTTCCACATGGTTTTTGCGGAAGACAGGAACACCGAATACGCCGAGAACCGCATCGCCCATAAATTTGTCGATATAACCTCCGTAATCGATAATCGTCCTGGAAGCGATTTCAAAATATTCGTTCAGCATAATTACTACATGCTCGGGTTCTTTTTCATCTGAGAATGATGTAAAATCTCTGATATCGATAAATAATATGGTGGCCTCGTTGCGACGGCCTCTCAACCATGAGCTCTGGGGATCATCCATGATCATATCAAGAACTTCGGAGCCGACATACTTTCCAAAAGACTCCTGCATCAGTGAATTTCTCCAAAGCTCATCATTCATCTTGTTAAATGCTGTTGCAAGGTTTCCAAATTCATCGTTACGGGCCATCTTAATTTTATGGCGATAATTTCCGTTGCTGACTTCATGGGTCGCTATGACAAGCTTTTTTATTGGTTTTGAATAACGAAGGCCCTGGAAGATCGCCACTGCAATGCCGACAATAATAACACCCAATGTAATGAATATGATCGCTGTGCGTTCTCTTTCAATCAGATCTTCAATAAAGTCTATGGAAACGCCCACGTGAACATTGCCCAGTTTTTTCTTTTTAAATAAAATCGATCGTTTAAGATTAAGTACCCGTCTTCCGTCAGGCAGTGTGTGATTGAAATAGGTGTTCTTTTCTTTTTTTGTTACATTTTCAATGTGTTTAAATCCTTGTGAAAATGTTCCGATTTTGTTCAGGTCGGTATGGGCCTTTATTATATTATTATTGTCGGTGATAAAGGCGTAGGCAATGCCTTCCACTTCTGTTGCATTTTTAACAAGGCTATTCAGCTGGAGAAGGTTGTCTTCCAGTAAAGGGACGCGTGCATTATTGTCGAAGTAATTCAGGCTGATCAGGCCGATCTTGACGGTTTTATTATATAGCTGTTCTTTCTGCCGGTTTAATATAAAAAAACTGAGAGAAATGGCAGTTAAAACTATTACGAGTATTGTGGTCACAGCGAGCTGAAACCAGATCGGTATGCGTGGCGATGGCAGTCTTTCAACAAAGGTTCCCCGTAGCGTATTAACAAGTTCCCTGATATTGTCTGATAGTGAAGATACTGAAAGCCTGTAATGTTCGTTTACCGCATTGACGAGCTCGCTTTCAGGGGCATACCCGAGTTCTGTTATAATCATGCCGAGGGGAACGGCCTGGCCGTTTTCAACCAGTTTGCTTTTCTGGATATATAGGGCATGGTTAAGCTGTTCCTCGGTGATGATATTTTTCTGCTTAAGCACTTCCCCAATGATCATGTCCTTTTCAGGAAGATTGTTGAAATTTTTTTTAAATTTTGATATCAGAGAGCTTAAACGTAGCTTGTTTAGATTCATAATTCAGTATCCTGTCCCGTGCTTATATCGACGAACCCGTCAATTTAGAACTATAATCAAAGGGTGCTTGCATGTCAATTCATGTGACTGTCCGGAAACATATTTAGTATCACAATAAAAATACAATAATGTAAAATTTATAGTCATTATCTTACAGAAATGTAACCAAAAATAATTAAATGCTATCTTGAAAAAAAATAACAAACTGATATGATAGTAAATGTTATTTTTTAAAGTTTGGCATATTCGGTGCATAATTAAAAGGAAATCAAAAAGATTTCATAACAGATAAAATAGATACTGATTTTACAGAGTAGACATGCATAGCCTGAAAAGACTGCAAGAAAAAAGAGAAAAGCTGGTTGAAGGTTTTTTTAAAAGGAGAGAGCCGGATTTTCTGAATAAGCACGCAACTCTGATAGACGAGTATTTTTGTGGTTGTTTTGAAAAAAGTATGGCAGGCCAAAGGATCGGATTGCACAAAATACCGTACGCTATCGTTGCACTTGGAGGGTACGGCAGGAAAGAACAGTGTATCTGTTCCGATGTGGACATTCTTTTTCTTTTTAAAAAAAATATTCCGGAGGAAGGAGAAGCGCTTGTAAAAGAAATTATTTATCCTTTGTGGGATATAGGCCTTGATGTCGGCCATGCAACCAGGACCATAAAAGAATGCATAGACCTCTCGATCCAGGACACAGAAGTACTTACTTCAATTCTTGACGCCCGTTTTATCTGCGGTGCATCCGCATTGTTCACCACGCTCATGGAAAAAATGAGGACCACGGTTATTAACGGTAATGTCGATAAAGTCATTCAACGGATTGTTGAAGAAAACCATAAGCGCCATAAAAAATACGGCGACTCTTCTTACATGCTTGAGCCGAATCTGAAAAATGGAGATGGAGGACTTCGCGACTATCACACAATGTTGTGGGTGGCAAAGGTGGAAATGAACCTGAAAGATCCAAAGGATCTTGAATATTACGGATACTTGTCGCATGATGAGTTTCAGGAACTGAGCAAATCTCTGTCTTTTATGTGGCTTGTAAGGAATCATCTTCACCTCCTTTCCGGAAAGAAGTACGATCGGTTCCACTTTGAATACCAGAAAAAGATTGCCGGAATACTGCGCTTTAAAGATACAAAGGAACAGATGGCGGTGGAAAAATTCCTGGGAGAACTGCACGGCCGGATGGAGTATATCAAAAATCATAATCTTATGCTGCTTTCTGAACGCGGTTATACGGGAAGTCTTAAATCGAAAAGAAAAAAAAAGAAAAAAAAGACAGATATTCCCGGGCTTGAAATAGACCGAAATATGCTCAATTTTTCATCAACAGAAGATATTCTTGATTCTTCTGACCGGTTAATAAAAATTTTTGAGGAAGGCGCACGCTTAAAGATTCCGGTTAGCTCTGAAGCACGGCGTGTGATAAAAGAATTCTCCCATCTTGTCGGCAGAGACTTCAGGAAAGACGAATTAAATATTAAGTCTTTTGAGCGGGTACTCCTTTCAGGGGATTATGCATTTGAAGTATTAAATGAAATGCTTCATTCCGGTTTTCTTATGCGGTTTATTCCTGAAATCAAAAAGATTTATAACCGTATCCAGTATGACGCCTATCATCTTTACCCGGTTGACAGGCACTCCCTGTATACCGTCAGGACTATTACGAAGTTTGCATCCAAGGATAATGTCGGTGAAGGTCTGTTGTACCGGAATCTGTATCAGGGCCTTGGGAAGCATAAGAAGTTTCTTCTGTGGGCGGCGCTTCTGCATGATACAGGGAAAGGTGAAGATGGGAGCAGTCACTCTCATAAGGGTGCGCTGATTGCAGAAAAAGTGATGAAACGTTCAGGCTACAGACAGGCTTATGTTGAGACAGTATCGTTTCTTGTCAACGAGCATCTTCTTCTTGCCAAAACAGCCACAAGAAGAGATATGAACGATGAGGAGACAGCACTGGTTTGTGCCAGAAGGATAAAGAGTATCCGGCTTTTAAAAATGCTTTATCTTTTGACGGTGGCTGATTCCATGTCAACAGGCCCGAAGGCTTGGAACAACTGGACATCTACACTGCTTAGGGATTTGTTTTTTAAGATCTTAAAGATACTGGAAAAGGGCGAGTTGGCTACAAGCAGGGCAGTTGAAGCGGTAGAAAAGAAAAAAAATGAAGTCATCCTGTCTTCAAAACCGGGGGATGACAGAAAGGCGGCTGTTGAATGTTTTAAAATATTTTCTCCCAGGTATCTTTTGTATGCTTCCGTAAAAGATATATTCGACCATATCAAACTTTACCGGCGCCTTGAAAACAAGGACTTTGTGTGGGACATTATAAAAAACAGCGGGTCTGATACAAGAAATGTTACTATATGCGCAAAAGACAGGCCCGGACTTTTTTCAAAAATATCTGGCGTGTTCACACTGAATGGCCTCGACATTCTGAATGTGCAGGCATATACATGGAAGAACAATATTGCGTTTGATATTTTTACTGTCAAAGCACCTCCGGACCTGATTTTTGAGGATGACACATGGAAGAAGGCTGAAAAAATTTTTCATGCGGTTCTTGCCGGAGGGCTTGATATAGCGGCCGAACTGCGAAAAAGGGAAAAGCATTATAAGACGGGTTACAAGCATATTCATAAAAGGGCCGACCGTGTGGAAATAGATAACAGCAGTTCAAGTTTTTTTACTATTATCGAGGTTTTTGCAAATGACCGGCCCGGTCTTTTATTCAAAGTTGCCGATGCGTTTTTCCGATGCGATCTTAATGTTCATGTCGCAAAAATAGCAACAAATGTAGATCAGGCAGTGGATATATTTTATGTCCGGGATTTATATGAAAGGAAAATTGATGAGCCGGAAAGGAAGGCTGAAATAAAGGAAGCAGTGATGGATGTACTTAAGAAAGACTTCAAATGATTTTTTTTGTAAAATATGGAGGTTGGAATGAAGAAAATCGAAGCGATCATTAAACCGTTTAAACTGGATGATGTAAAGGAAGCGCTTAATGAAATAGGTATACAGGGCATGACTATTACGGAAGTAAAGGGTTACGGCAGACAGAAGGGGCACAAGGAAATTTACAGGGGTGCTGAATATGTTGTCGATTTTATTCCAAAGATTAAGATCGAAATTGTCATAGGCTCTGAGATGGCGGAAAAGGTCATAGCAGCAATCCGTGATGCTGCCAATACCGGAAAGCTGGGTGACGGAAAAATCTTTGTGATGCCCGTAGAACAGGCGATTCGGGTGAGGACCGGTGAAATGGGTAATGATGCAGTTTGATCTTACTCTTGATCATAGCCTGAAAATTTAGAATGGAGATTAATAACTTCTCAAAAAGATTGGGAGGGTAAATGAGATATTCTTAACCCGAGATTATTAAGAAGTTACACAGATCAGAATTAAAATTACAACTACGAATTTTAATAAACTAGTTAAAGCATGAAGGAGAAAAAAACATGACACCAAAACAGGTACTTGAGATGGCAAAAGAAAACCGGGCAAGAGTGGTCGACATTAGATTTATGGACTTTCCCGGTGTATGGCAGCATTTTTCAGTCCCCGTCAGCGAGCTGGAAGAGACAAGTTTTGAGGATGGGTATGGCTTTGATGGCTCCAGCATTAGGGGCTGGCAGCCTATCGATGCCAGCGATATGCTGGTTATACCTGACCCGTCAACAGCTGTTATGGATCCGTTTTTTGAAGTCCCGACCCTAGTGCTGATCGGGAATATTGTGGACCCGATTACAAGGGAGTCGTATTCCCGCGATCCAAGAAATATCGCAAAAAAAGCCGAAGCTTATCTTAAAAGCACAGGCATCGGCGACACCGTCTACATTGGCCCTGAAGCAGAGTTTTTTATCTTTGACAGCATACGGTTTGAATCCTCAAGAAATATTTCTTTCTATGAGATAGATTCCGTGGAAGGGATTTGGAATTCAGGCAGAGAAGAAGCTCCTAACCTTGGATACAAGCCGAGACACAAAGAAGGATATTTTCCGGTTCCGCCCATGGACAAATTTCAGGACCTGAGAACTGAAATGATGCTGACTCTTGAAAAGGTCGGTATTGATGTGGAATGCCAACATCATGAAGTTGCAACCGCGGGACAGGGGGAGATTGATATGAGATTCAAGCCGTTGCTCGAGATGGGAGACCAGCTTGCTTGGTTTAAGTACATTTTAAAAAATGTTGCCAATCGTCACGGCCACACCGTAACCTTTATGCCGAAACCGATATTTGAAGATAACGGCAGCGGTATGCACACGCATATCAGCATATGGAAAGACGGCAACCCGTTGTTTGCAGGTGATAAATATGCCGGCGTATCACAGGAAGCATTATATGCCATCGGCGGTATTTTAAAGCACTGCAAAGCGCTTTGCGCTTTTACAAACCCGACTACCAATTCATATAAGCGCCTTGTTCCTGGATTTGAAGCGCCTGTAAACCTTGCTTACTCCAGCAGAAATAGAAGTGCGGCGATCCGTATTCCAATGTATTCCATGTCCCCCAAAGCAAAGCGGATTGAGTTCAGAACGCCCGACCCGTCTTGTAATGGATACCTGGCGTTTTCAGCAATAATGATGGCTGTCCTTGATGGTATTGAAAACAAGATCGATCCGGGTGATCCGCTTGATAAAAATATCTATGATTTACCGCCCGAAGAGCTTGCTGAAGTCGATTCCGCACCCGGATCTCTTGAAGAAGCGCTTTTCGCGCTTGAAAATGATTCGGATTTTCTGCTAAAGGGCGACGTGTTCACAGAGGATGTGATCGAAAAATGGATTGAATATAAAGTCGAAAACGAAGTCAATGCGGTCAATCTTCGTCCGCATCCTCATGAATTTTTCCTTTATTATGATATATAGAGAGCGACAGAGGGGTCAGCTCTTCATTCTTGACATATAGCGCCTTTGCTCAATTTTATT
>CAZTYY010000076.1:0-13844 GCA_964617785.1 uncultured Desulfobacterales bacterium
GATTCCTGCCTGGCAAAGGATTGTGTCATCGGATAATCTTTTCGTTCCTTCTATTCTTATCTTCGTGACTTTAAAATAATCGCACTGGGTCAGCATATCGTGAGCAAATATCAGCGAGATACTGATAATGAATGTTAGAAAGACACCTGCGATTATTTTGAGGAAGTGAACAAAAGGCGGATTAAATAAGCGGTTTTGTTTTTGTACCGCAGCTTTTTTCCTATATTTGTTTGCTTTCATTCTTTTTTTACCCTGCAATTTTCACCTCAGGTTCCAGCTTTATATTAAAACGCTCGAACACTGTCTTCTTGACGGTTTCCATTAAAATTAAAAAATCTTTCGCAGAGGCATTGCCGGTGTTAACAAAAAAGTTGGCATGTTTTTCTGAGATTTGTGCGCCACCAACTTGGCTGCCCTTCAACCCGGCAAGTTCAATCAGTTTACCTGCGGGTTCCTTTGACGCAGGATTTTTAAAAAAGCAGCCTGCATTTGGAAGTGATGTGGGCTGCTTTGTTCTGCGAGCTTTAAGAATTTGTTCTGCTTCCTTTTTTATTGTTTCGCGGCTACCTTTGGTGAGACTGAAACATCCCTCAATAATAACTGGGAGTCTTTTTATATTATTGAAAACAGAATTTTTTAATGACAGCTCTCTGTATCTAAAATCAAGCTTATCCTTTTCCAACTCGACAACTGCTTTGTCAGGGAGTAAAAACGTTACTGTTTCAATGACATCCTCTATTGAACCAAGTGAAGTGCCGGCATTCATTGCAATTGCTCCACCGATAGTACCCGGAATGCCAATGGCAAAATTCATTCCTTCGGCTCCTTTTTCAATCGCTAATCGGCAGAAGGATTGCATTTTCAAACCTGCTGCGGCTTTAAGAAGGTAGATTTTATCATTTTCAGATTTTTCTGTAACTTCTTCAAGCTCTTTGGTGAGTACTATTACAATGCCTCGAATCCCGCTGTCACTGACAAGCAGGTTCGTGCCGCTTCCAATAACAAACCAGTTGAGACTGTTCTGACCTGCCCAATGGATTAATTCAGCCAGTTCTTTTTTGTTTTCAGTTGTGACAAATGCATCAGCCGGACCGCCCACGTTTAGAGAAGTGTGCTTTGCCATAGGCTCATCAAATTTCACGCGTTCTTGGAAATTTTTTTCAAGCCATTTTTTCAATTTGCTGTTAAGAACCATTTTCATCAAGTTGCCTTAAAACTTCAGTTCCTATTTGCCATACATCTCCGGCGCCAAGAGTTAAGAGAATGTCGCCGGTTTTTAAAATTTCTTTAAAATATAAAACAGCTGACTCTTTTTCCTCGATAAAAATTGCATTTTTATGACCGTGGTCCAATATCCCTTGATGCAGGTTGCGGGCATTAACGTTGATAATTTTCTTTTCACCTGCTGGATATATCGGCAGCACAACCAGGATATCTGACTGATAAAAAGACCGTGTAAACTCGTAATAGAGATCTCTTGTCCGGGTATACCGGTGCGGTTGAAAAGCAACTATAAGTCTTTTTTCAGGCCAGCCTTTTCTGATCGCAAATAATGTTGCCATTATTTCAGTGGGATGATGACCGTAGTCATCCATAACTATGATACCGCTATTTTCTCCTTTTATTTCAAGTCTTCGCTGCACTCCCTCGAGTTTTTCAAGAGAACGCTTTATAACAGGGAAGGGAACATTGAGTTCCAGGCCTACCGCTATACTTGCCAAGGCATTGTTGACATTGTGGTTTCCAGGAAGATTGAGTGTAACATTTCCCAGTTTTTCACCGTGGTAAAAAACAAAAAACTTTGATTTCGGACCTTCGAATATTATATGCCTTGCCTGCAGATCGGCCTGTGTGTTTAAGCCGTAGGTCATAAAGCGTTTTTTTACATGCGGTATAAGATCCTGGACCGACTCATTATCCAGGCATAGGACAGCCAGTCCATAAAAAGGCACTTTGTCAATGAAATTGAGAAAGACGTTTTTAATACTATCCAGATCTTTATAGAAGTCTAAATGTTCCCGGTCAATATTTGTTACAACAGCAATTGTCGGTGAAAATTTCAGGAATGAACCGTCACTTTCGTCGGCTTCCGCGACAATATATTCTCCTTCACCGAGGATTGCATTGGTATTGATACTTTTTAGTTTACCACCGATAACAACTGTCGGGTCGAGCTCTCCTTCGCCCAGGACAGATGCAACCATGGATGTTGTCGATGTTTTTCCGTGGGCTCCGGCAATAGCAATACTGTATTTGAGGCGCATCAATTCAGCCAGCATCTCCGCCCTTGGAATGACCGGGATGGATCCTTTGTGGGCTGCTACAACTTCCGGGTTGGTAGGATTAACGGCAGATGATATTACGACTACATCAGCGTCGGCAATTTGGCTTTCCCTGTGCCCTTCAAATATTCTGCCGCCAAGCTTTTCAAGACGTCTGGTGATATCAGTCAATCTGATATCCGATCCTGAAACCTTGTATCCCTGATTGAGCAGGAGTTCTGCTATTCCGCTCATGCCTATCCCGCCTATTCCGACAAAATATATGTGATATTTTTTTTTATACATAACTTTATTTATATACGTGTTCTTTTTTCGATCCTGTTTTTAGTAAAAGTTGATAACAGTCGTTAATAATATCGGAAGCAGCATCAGGGTTGCCGATTGATTTTGAATTTTCAGCTATCGTTTTAAGTCTTATGGGATCTGAGGCCAAGGCTTCGATCTTTCCAGCAAGGGTTTTTTCGGAAAGATCAGTTTCAAAGACAATTTCCGCAGCGTTTGCGTCTGCAACCGATTTTGCATTGAATGTCTGATGATCATCCGCAGCATAAGGATAAGGTATGAAAATCGAACACTTCCCTATTGCCGTCACTTCAGCAACGGTCGTAGCTCCGGCCCGGCAAACAATGAGATTCGCTTTTCTGTATATAGATCCCATATCATCAAAAAAGGATTTTACTACACAGTCAATTCCAAGGCGCATATAAGTATCTCTCACCATACGTTCATCCTGTGAGCCTGTCTGATGAATGAAGAGAAAATTTTTTGGGCTGTTAAGGCAGGTGAGCGCTTCAATAACAGCCATATTAATACTGTGGGCGCCCTGACTTCCGCCTAGTACGAGAACTGTAAACTTATGTTTGTCATTTATTTCATTTATCCCTTCTTGAGCTTTTGAATACTCTAAAATATTCTTTCTGACAGGATTCCCTGTAAATCGTATCTTTGACTTGATGATCCCTGTATTTGTGTGTCTGAAGGAAACATAAACTCTTTTTGCAAGGCCTGAAAGAAAACGGTTTGTTATTCCGGGCTTGATATTTTGCTCGTGAAGAACGATCTTAATACCCGACAACCATGCAGCCAGTAATACCGGTCCGGACGAATAACTACCCATGCCTATTGCAAGATCAGGCTTGAACTGCTTTATGATTTTAAGTGCTTCAAGGATTCCCACTGGTATCAATGAAATTGACTTGAGCTTTTGCCAAACCGTCTTTCCTTTTATTCCCGAAGCAGTAACTGCTGCAAAGTTATATTTTTTTTCACTTAAAATATTTTTCTCAAACTGATTACCGATTGAGACAAAAAGGATGCGGTTGTCGGGATTTTTTTCCATAAAAGATTCAGCTATGGCTATTCCAGGAAAAAGATGGCCGCCGGTTCCTCCGCCTGCAATCAGTACATTAAATGGTTCTGAAATGCCCTTTTTCCGCAAGATGGGTCGGGAAACGTTTAATGACCTGTGTGGCGCACAGTCTTTTCCCCGACCCTGCGGTAGACGAGCCGATTTCAGGAGGACGTTATATTGATATGCGGCTCTCACGATGGTTTTGATGCTCCTATATTCATTAGAATGCCGATACTCGCCATATTAATAACCAGCGATGTTCCACCATAGCTTAAAAACGGAAGTGTGAGTCCTTTTGTCGGAAGTAGACCGACTGCAACTCCCATGTTTATTGAAACCTGAAGACCTATTGCAGCTGTCAACCCTATGGCTGTAAATGAGCCGAAAAGGTCTTTAGAGTTTTTTGAAATGCTGATTCCGCGCCACAGGATAATGGAATAGAAGCCAAGAATAAGAAATACACCCCAAAGACCGAGTTCTTCTCCGATAACTGAGAAAATAAAATCAGTATGAGGTTCAGGCAGATAAAAAAGTTTTTGGTAGCCTTCACCGAGTCCTCTGCCCCAAATACCTCCTGTGCCGAAAGCCATGAGAGAATGAATAATTTGATAACCTTCATCTGAAGGATATTTCCATGGATCAAGAAAACTGACGAGCCTTTTTAGGCGGTACTCTGAATTCATCATAAAAATAAAGACAAAAGGCGCAGCAGCCAGCAACCCGGAGGCAAGATGACTGATTCTGACGCCTCCGACAAACAGCATGATCCAGGTTAAAGCGCAGAGTATCATAATTGAACCAAAGTCCGGCTGTATAATAATGAGTCCGGCAAACAGGCAGAGCATCAGTACATGAGGAACAAAGCCAATGGAGAACTCTTTAATCTTTTCTTGTTTTTTGCTGATGGAATATGCAAGGTAAACAATCATTACAAAACGAGCTATTTCTGAAGGTTGGAAAGATAAACCAAATACCTTTAACCAGCGCTTTGCACCACCCACTGAATGCCCAATGGGAGAAATTTGGACGGCAAGCAGAAGAAGGAAAGCTGTAATCAGAAGCAGATAGATCGAAGACCGAAATACCTTGTATGGAGTATGCCGGCATACAACAAGCATAACTATGCCTATCAAAGCAAAAACCGCCTGTTTTTTTACAAAATAGTAATCAGAGCCGAATCTTTCAAGTGCGAGAGCGGAACTTGCACTGTAGACCATTACAATGCCTATTCCTGTAAGAAGAAGAACAGGAAAAAGAAGTCTCGGATCATAGGGAAATGCAGCTGTATGTCCTCTCATTTTAGTCATAGCTTCTGATTTCCCTGTTTGAGTTTTTTTACTGCATGACAAAAGGCTTCGCCTCTCATGTGATAATTTTCAAACATATCGAAACTCGAACATGCAGGAGACAATAGGACGGCATCACCCGGATTCGCTGCCCTGCTTGCTGTCAAAACCGCTTCATCCAATGAATCAGTTCTTATCGTTTGTACGATATCCCCAAGTACGTTTTCGATTTTATTCGCGGCTTCACCTGTTAAAATAACCAGTCTCGCATGTTTTTTTATTAATTCATTCAGAAGACTGTAGTCGCCGCCTTTGTCACGGCCACCCATTATTAGTATTAAGGGGTTTTTAAATGTTTCCAGTGCTCTTATCACCGCACCAATGTTTGTTGCCTTTGAATCGTCGAAATATTGAACATCATCAATAGTCGCCACATATTCAAGGCGATGGGGAAGACCTGTAACGTTTTTCACTGCAGCCATTATGCCATCGATATTTCCTCCAACTGAAAGCGTTGCAAGAGAAGCTGCTGCAATATTTTCGTAGTTATGTCTTCCCTTAAGATTGCAGTAAGCGACATCTATTTTGAGTTTTTTATCTTTATTTGTTTTTAGATAGATTGTATCGCAGTTGATTACTGCCCCCGGTTCGATATCTTTATCTGCATTAAAAAGTAGTTTGTTTGCTTTAATATGTTTTGTTATTGACATGACCAAATGATCGTTACTGTTCAGTACGGCAAAATCTGATTCAAATTGATTCTGAAAGATTTTAGCCTTGGACAGAGCGTATGCATTAAAATCATCATATCTGTCGAGATGATCTTCAGCTATATTTAAAAGCACACTTACTTTTGGCTTGAATGTAACTGTTGTATCCAATTGGAAACTGCTGACTTCAGCAACCACGATGTCTGCCTTTTGGTCGCTGTCTACATATTCTATGAGTGGGTTTCCAATATTTCCGCCGACAAATACGTTAAAGCCGGAGTTTTTAAGCATTTCACCTATTAAGGTTGTTGTGGTTGTTTTCCCGTTTGTTCCTGTAACCGCAATAACAGGTTCGCTGATAAATTTTGAAGCGAGTTCTATTTCACCCCAGACCGGTATGCCTTTTTTATTAGCGATGCGTACCGGCTCTATTGTATGGGGAACACCGGGGCTGAGGATGATCAGGTCTGATGATACAAATGTTTCTACCTTGTGCCCTCCGAGTTGGGTTGGGATATTGATTTGATTCACATCACGAACAATATCCGCCAGTTTATTTTCCGGCGCCTGGTCGGTGATAATGGGGTATGCGCCCCGGTTTTTTAAAAACCTGGCGACTGACAGGCCTGATTTGCCCAGACCCACAACAAGAACATTTTTATTTTTAAGTTCAATCATCTCAGTTTCAACGTGCTTATCGATATTAAAGCAAGTGCAATGGCTATTATCCAGAACCTTACGATCACCTTAGGTTCCGGCCATCCTTTTAGTTCAAAGTGGTGATGCAGGGGCGCCATCCTGAAAATCCTTTTACCATTTGTTATTTTAAAGAAACCGACCTGAAAAATTACGGATAAGGCTTCAAGGACAAACAAGCCTCCCACAAGCACAAGAAGGATTTCCTGTTTTGTGATCACCGCTATGGCTCCCAGCAAACCGCCCAACGGCAGAGAGCCGACATCACCCATAAAAATTTGTGCCGGGAATGTATTAAACCAGAGAAAACCAAGGGACGCACCTGCAAGTGCCCCGCAGAAAACGGTGATTTCACCGCATCCGGCAATATGGTTCAACTGCAAATAGTTTGCAATTTTCGCATGTCCTGTAACATAAGCGAAAAGCATGTAAGTAACGGCCGCTATCAGGACCGGACCTGTAGCAAGCCCGTCAAGCCCGTCGGTCAGGTTGACGGCATTCGATGTGCCTACGATTATAAGTGCCGCAAAAAAAATATATCCGATACCAAGATCAGGTGAGACCGTCTTGAAAAAAGGTATGGTCACACTGCTTGTAAATCCCGGGACATTGATAACCATTATCCCTGCGATGATCGCAATTACGGATTGCAGGATAAATTTGTGACTTGCCTTCAATCCTTTGCTTTGTTTTTTGACCTGCATAAGGTAATCATCAGTAAAACCGATAATGCTATAGCCAACTGCAATAAAAAGAACGATCCATATATAAAAATTATTAAGGTCTGTCCAAAGAAGAGTCGAGATCATTATTGAAAGCATAATAAGAATACCACCCATGGTGGGAGTGCCGGCTTTGCTCAAATGGGTTTCCGGGCCATCATTTCTTATATATTGCCCTATCTGCTGTTTGCTTAGCATTTCTATAACCTTCGGACCCAGGAGAAAACAGATCAGAAATGCTGTAAGGCTGGCATAAATCGTCCTGAAAGTAATATACCGGAAAACATTAAAAGCCGATATTTCGCTATGAAGAGGATATAGTAAATGATAAAACATTTATACTCTTTCCCCCCACTCTTTAAGTTCCTTTACTACGGTTTCCATTCCCATAGCCCGTGATCCCTTCACTAGTATCCAGTCAACGCCAGAAAGAGATTTTTTAAGCTGTTCCAGAATATCTTTCTTTGATCCTGTATAAATAGCCCTTGCATCCATTTTTTCACTGACGGCACCGTTTGCCACATCTTCGGCATACCTTCCTGTCGTATATATGCCCGCAACTCCTGATTTTACTGCAGACGCACCTACATTGCGATGTGCCTCTTTCGCATATGAACCCATTTCAAGCATGTCTCCAGCAATCAGAAATCCATTGTTTTTACCCTTAAGAGAACATAACGTTGAGATGGCAGCCTCCATTGATGCCGGATTTGCATTGTAAGTGTCATCAATAATAGTAATGCCTTTTTGTGTCTTTATTATGTTCATCCTTCCATGCTCCGGCTGAAAACTTTCAATTCCATTTTTTATTTCCTCTATGGACAATCCTGCTGCATGTCCTGCTGCTGCTGCTGCCATAGCGTTTGAAATCATGAACTCGCCGGGCGTGGCCAAGTCTATTTGGGCTTTACCTAAAGGAGTTGTGAGTAAGAATGAAGAGCCGTATCCTTTCGGCTTGTTATTGTCCGCCCTGATTTCGGCTTTTTCAGAAAAGCCGTACATCAGAACATCAATTTGTGCATTTTCAGCGATACGAACAAGTCTTGGATCATCGGCATTCAATATTGCCAGACCTGAAGGGTTTATCTCATCTATCAGTTCAGCTTTTGCTTTCATAACGCCATCTATAGACCCCAGTCCTTCTATATGGGCAGCTGAAATATTTGTAATGATGCCGATATCAGGGCGGGAGATATTCGCCAGAGCCTTAATTTCTCCAGGGCGATTCATTCCCAGTTCAACAACAGCCCAATCATTATCATGGGATAGGCGGAGCAAGGTCAGTGGGAGCCCGATTTCGTTATTAAAATTTCCTCTGGTAGCAAGAGTTGAAAACTTTTGCTTGAAGACAGATTCCGTTAATCCCCTTGTTGTGGTTTTGCCGTTTGAACCGGTTATGGCGACCACTTTTACTCCAGTTCTATTTTTTTGGAATACCGCCATGGCGCCTAAAGCATGCACTGTATCATCCACGGCGATGACAGATACGTTTTCTTTGTCATTAAATAGTATTGCAATGTCGCCGGCCTTTTTATTGCTTATTATAAAACCTTTTCCATTGTTTGCCGCAACCTGTTCAATAAAATTGTGACCATCATGATTTGCGCCCCTGATAGCGACAAACAATTCTTTGGCACATATCTTCCGTGAATCAATGGAGACGCTGTCAAACACAAGGGATATATCTCCGATGATCCGATCGCCTCCGGTTGCTTCGATAATATCTGAAATTTTCCATGGAACAGGTTTATACATCATTTACACCAAGGGCTTGTTGCGCCTCTTTTCTGTCATCAAAATGAATTGTTTCCGCTGCAAGAATTTGATAAGTTTCGTGGCCCTTGCCTGCGAGCAGGATAGTATCTCCTGGTTTGGCGATTTTAATTCCAAGCTTTATCGCATTCCTTCTGTCAGGCTCAACAGTATATCCTTTTTTCGTAAGGCCATTATGGCAGTCTTCTTTTCGGTATTCGACAACCGCTTTATTTTTTATGCCGGCAAGTATGTCGTAAATAATCGACATTGGATTTTCAGTACGGGGATTGTCTGATGTAATGACTGAGAAGTCAGCTATACTGACCGCAATTTTGCCCATTTCCGGTCTTTTTGTTCTGTCACGGTCTCCTCCACACCCGAATACGCATATCAATCTTCCTGATGTAGTTGATTTAAGCGTATTGAGGACATTTTCAATCGCATCAGGTGTATGGGCGTAGTCTACAAAAACAAATTTGCCACAAGTGTTTTCAATACGCTCCATTCGTCCCGGGACTCCTGAAAAAGATTCTATACCGGTTTTAATCGCATCCGGAGAAACTTTCATGGCAATTCCTGCACCAACGGCACACATAATATTTTCGAGATTGTATTCGCCGGCAAGGTTTGAGGTGAAGTCGATGTCACCTGATGGTGTCGATACCGTTCCTTTCACTCCTCTATGGTCAAATTGTCTGTTTTGGGGTTTAATTGCATGTCCGTTCAGGCTTCCAATTGAGAAAAGGCGATTCCGGTTTGAGGAGTTTTCAAGCATTTTGAAAAGCTCATGTCCTTTTGGGTCATTGCAATTGATTACCGCAACCGCAGATTTTTTTTCCGGGTCTCGAAAAAGGTGTTCGGTGAAGAGCTTTTTTTTGGCTGTCCAATAGTTTTCCATATCCCCGTGAAAATCGAGATGGTCCTGGGAGAGGTTTGTGAAAATACCCACATTAATCCTGCAGCCTGTTATCCGGTGGAGATCGAGTGCATGAGAGGATACTTCAAGGACGACATGGGTCACTCCTGAAGAAAGCATTTTAGCCAGTATTTTCTGAAGATCGAGAGATTCCGGGGTTGTCATTGGATTTTCGAATGTTTTTCCGCCGAATCTGTAATCCACCGTGCTAATTATTCCGGTGTTGAACCCCGCTGCTGTGAAAATACTCTGGACAAGAAATGTGGTTGTTGTTTTCCCGTTGGTACCGGTAACCGCCGTTACTGAAAGCTTTTTTGAAGGGCACCCAAAAAATTTGTCTGCAATATGTGCCAGAGCTTTTCTGGAATCAGACACTTCAAGAGTCGGGGTGTTGCTGCCTACAGGTCTTTCTGTCACAATTGCTGCAGCACCTTTCGATAAGGCATGGTCTATAAATTCATGTCCGTCCGCTTTAAAACCGGTTATTGCAACAAAGAGACCGTTTGGCTTTACCTTATCACTACTATAGTGTACTGAAGTAATATCGGGATCATGCTCAGGCTTTGTCGCAACAATACCGCGAAGTAAATTTTGCGGCATATGTTTTGCGAGTACTGAAAGCTTCATCCTTTTATTCCTGTATCAAGACTTACGGTAAGACGTTCCCGGTCCTCGGGTCCAATATCCTTGTGTGGCTGTATGTTCATATAATTAAGGACTTCACTTGCAATTTTTTTGAATGCAGGGGCAGCGACTATACCTCCGTAATGCTGATCCTTGGGTTCATCTATGATAACCAGAATAGCGATTTCCGGTTTTTCTGCGGGCACAAATCCGACGAAGGATGCGATGAATCTGTCTTTTGCATATCCTCCCTTTGCATCGATTTTCTGAGAAGTGCCTGTTTTTCCGCAAACTGAATATCCTTCAAGCGCTGCTTTTGCACCGGTTCCATCTTCTGAAGTAACCGTTTTCATCATCATTCTTACTTTTTTTGCTGTTTCCGGAGATACGGCAGCGGCTATTCTTTGGGGCGCAAATTTTTTCACAAGTTTTCCATTTTCATCTGCGACAGCCTTAACCAGATAAGGTTTCATGAGAATGCCATTGTTGGCTATGGCAGACAATGCAGATATGAGCTGTATAGCAGAAACCGAAATTCCCTGACCGAATGAAATAGCGCCTGTGTCTATTTTTGACCATCGGTAGGGCGGTATTAGCGTTCCGCGTGTTTCCCCAGGGCAGTTTATGCCTGTTTTTTCACCAAAACCGAATGCTTTCAATGATTCGTAAAGGGTTTTTTTACCGATAGTCTCCGACACCTTGACCGCGCCGATATTACTTGAATATTTTACGATCTGCTGAAGCGAAAGCCATCCGTGTGAGTGTACATCATGAACAGTATTTCGGTCGATCCTGTAAGAGCCATTTTCACAGAAAAAGATTGTATCAGCTGTGCAATATCCGGATTCGATAGCTGCGGCGGCCAGAAACACTTTCATTGTCGAGCCGGGTTCAAAAGGATCGGTAACCGCCCTGTTCCGCCATGCATGTTGTCCGAATTCTCTAAAGGTGTTTGGGTTGAAACGAGGATAATGTGCCAGGGCAAGTATTGCGCCTGTTTGCGGTGTCATGACAACAACAATGCCTGACTTTGCGGAAAAACGAATTGCGGTTTCCTCTATCGTTTTTTCAGCAATATACTGAACGGTTCGATCAATTGTAAGCACCAGGTTGTTTCCGTTGGCTACAATTTTCTGTTTGGCGTCGAATCCCCGGCCAAGGGCATCTTTCATCACCGTATGTCGGGTCTTTGAAGCCTTAAGATAATTATTGTAGAAAAACTCAAGCCCTTCAAGCCCCTTGTCGTCTATGCCCGTGAAGCCAAGTACCTGTGCGGCAAGAGTTTTATTTGGATAGACCCGTCGTGATCCTGGTATAAAACCTATACCGTTAATATTCAGTTTTGCGACAGCATTTTTTTCATCAGGGAAAACATCTCTTTTTATCCAGACAAATGATTTGTTGGAACCCAGATTTTTTTTCAGTTGTTTATAGCCGATTTTCAGGATTTTTGAAATTGATCTGGCGGCCGATTCAGGATTATTTATGGAAGCCGGAAAAGCTGCTATGGATACAGCATCAACACTCACAGCCATTTCTCTGTATTTTGCATCGTATATGGTGCCGCGTTTTCCATAAAGTTCAATCGATTTTCTATATTGCCCTTCGGCCTTGTCGGAGAGCCAGGCGCCTTTGAATATATGAAGATGTATCGCCTTGATACCAATTATTGTATACAGTAGGCTGAAAAATATGCCGGCTATAACTATACGGAAACTTATGTAGTTTTTTTTAGTCTTTTTCATGGAATCATAACCGTATGCCGGTAGTCAGGCATTATAAGTCCTATTTCCCTTGACGCTATGCCTGCAATCCTTTCCGGCGCCTTTAACCCCACAAGTTCTATCCGCAAACTTTTTTGAAGTCGTTTTAATTCCTCGTAGTGTTTTTTTTCTTTTTCAATTTCATAGCCTGTTTCAATACATTGGACCCTGCACCATGTATAGCAGAACAGTTCGGTGATCAGAATCAGCAAAAGAAGTATCCAGATGACTGCTGCAGACCCCTCCCTTTTTTTTTTTGATGTCATCTTTTGTTTTAAAGCTTTTCCGCAACCCGCAATTTCGCACTCCTTGACATGGGGTTGATCAGAATTTCTTCCTTCTCCGGTGTAAGCGGTTTTCTTGTCACCGATTTTACAAGTTTTTGTTTATTGCATACACATTTCGGAAAATCCGGTGGGCATATGCATTCTTTTTCAAGCTCTTTTATATTTTTTTTTACGATTCTGTCTTCAAGTGAGTGGAAGGACAATACGCAGAGTCGGCCTTCGGGATTAAGGATGTCAGCGACGCCGGCCATAAAATTTTCCAGTCGTTCAAGTTCCCTGTTGACGGCAATCCTTAATGCCATGAAAACACGTGTGGCAGGGTGGATTCGGTGGTGTCCGGCTCCTTTTTTAGAGTAAGCGCTTATGACGATATCAGATAGCTGCCTGCTGGTCAGGACAGGCTTATGTTTTCTGGTCGATACTATTTGTCGTGCAATCCTCCTCGCCATCCGTTCTTCCCCGTATGTTTTGAATATCCTTGCAAGGCTTTTTTCATCAGTCGTATTAACAATGTCTTTTGCGGTTGTGTCTGAATCAATATTCATCCTCATGTCCAGCGGTTCATTTTTGTTAAAACTGAAACCGCGCCCGCTGTTTTCCAGCTGATGAAGGGAAAGCCCGAGGTCTAGAAGGATGCCGTCTACAGCAGAAAATCCAAGTTCAGAAATTATGCTCCCAAGATTTGCATAATTATCGTGAAAAAGACGAACATTCGATTCAAACGGCTTTAAAATTTTTTTTGCGTTTTTAATCGCATCCTTATCCTGGTCAATGCCGATCAGCAGCCCTTTAGGTACGATTTTCTCAAGAATGCGCCGGGTGTGTCCTGAGCCGCCTAATGTGCAGTCGGCATATATTTTCCCCGGGCGGCAGTTAAGACAATCGATCACTTTTTCAGGCATTACTGAAACGTGATGATAATGCATTGATCAGAGCCCCAGTCTTGCGATTTCCCTGATAACCTCCTCCTTCATCATGTCTTCTTCAAGCTGTTTGTTTTCCTCGTTCCATTTCCGGCGTGACCATATTTCAAAATGATTAAGGACGCCCACAAGCGCAATCTCTTTTTCCACGCCGGCATATTCTCTGAGTGATTGAGGGATAAGGATTCGGCCCTGTTTGTCGCAGGAACAGTCAAAGGCTCCGCCGACAAATATCCGTCTGAAACGGCGCATACTTCCTCCTTTTTCGGCAACTGAAAGAATCCTTGCCTCAACCTCTTTCCAGCCTTCATATGTGTAGGCAAAAAGGCTTGAATCCATCTTGGTTACCATCACACCGTCACCGCCGCCTGCTTTAAGTACGTCTCGGAAACGGGCCGGGATTATTAACCTGCCTTTTGCATCTATTGTATGAAATGAGCTTCCTCTAAACATGGTTCACCATAATTTACCACTTTTATCCACATTATTTGTTATTTCTACACTATTTTTAAATTGTGTCAAGAAAAAA
>CAZTYY010000077.1:0-13746 GCA_964617785.1 uncultured Desulfobacterales bacterium
TCCTCTGCCACTTTAACCGTATAAATCCCTAATATTTTATACAGGTGGACGAACTCAGGAGTTTTTTCGCTTATTTCCTTGATATGCTCTCTAACAGTTTCCACATCCCCACGTATGATGGGGCCTGTTAAAGCATCCTTAATACCGGTTTTCTTTATATTGGACACCGTCCCCTCAATAAGGGGGCCAAGTACATTGAATGCATCATCAGGAGATATGCCGGCAGCTTCAATCAATTTGAACGCCATGCCCTGAAGCGTCACTAAATAATTTGATGCAACCACCGCCGATGCATGATAAAGTGTTTTTGCATCTGTTTTTATTGTAAAGCTGTTTGCATTAAGACTCCTTGCAATTTCTTTTGCTTTTTCCACGGCATACAATTCGCCTTCCACGGCAATATTAATGCCTTCAAAAGGATTGGTGCCCTTTGTAATTGCGGCAAAACTCTGAAGCGGATGCATAGAACCTGTTGCAACGGTTAATGCTTCGGGAACTGATAATATTGTGGACGGAAGTGATCCGCTGCAATGCATGACAATGGAGTTATTCTTGAAACCGTTATTTTTTGCTATTTCTTTAGAGGTATCGCTTATGGAGTCGTCAGGAGTAGTAATAAAAACAATATCAGCAGAGCCGGTTATGTCCCAGGGGATTGTCCCGAACTTATCTATATTTGCCGCACGGGCGGCTTTTTCTGCGGAAGAGCGGCTTCGACTTGCAAAACCTTCCGGCCTGTAACCTGCTTTAACCAGTTGACCGGCAAGGGCTGAGCCGAGCTTACCGCATCCGACTACGGCAAAGGATGATTTCATGGTCAGCTCCTAATAACAATGTTCCTCTCCCGGGAACACTCCGGACTGCACCTCGGACACATATTTTTTCAAAGCCGAGCGTGCGGTATCTCCCAGGTTTGTATATTGTTTGACGAACTTTGCGAGATGCCCGTCGTGAAGCCCAAGAAGGTCGTGCAGTACAAGAATCTGGCCGTCACAGTCCGGACCGGCACCGATACCAATGGTTGGGATAGAAATCGCCTTGGTAATCTTCTGTGAAATATCAGCCGGTATCCCCTCAAGAACAACGGAAAAAGCCCCGGCCTCTTCCACTTTCCTGGCGTCATTCAACAGACGTTCCTCATCCCGCTGAACCTTGAATCCTCCCATCTGGTGAACGGATTGCGGTGTAAGACCGATATGCGCCTGAACCGGTATAGATGCACGGGATATTGCTTTAATAGTATCAACTACGTCTGCGCCACCCTCCAACTTGACCGCAGCAGCTCCTGCTTCTTTAATAAAACGGCCTGCATTGATGATCGCTTCTTTCACGTCTGCCTGATATGACATAAAAGGCATATCGCCTATTATCATAGCGTTTTCCGCAGCCTTTGCCACAAGGCGGGTATGATAAATCATTTCATCCATGGTAACAGGAAGTGTACTCGACTCTCCCTGGACCACCATTCCGAGTGAATCGCCGACAAGAATCATATGAATGCCCGACTCATCAACCATACGTGCAAACGGATAATCATAGGCTGTCAAAGCAACAATCTTTTCGCCCTTTTTTTTCATTTGAAACAGTTTAGTTACGGTAATTTTTGATTTCATTGGATATTCCTTCATGAAAGGTTAACCGGGTAATTTCTCAACATCCTTTCCCCTGTCTTTTTGAGAAGCCACTTAACTGGCCACTAACCCTCTATTTTTACATGATATTATTAATTGTAACAATTAATGTCAAGCAAAACATTGATATTGACTTTAATAACTTGAATAGGATATTATTCTTAATTTACGTAACATGTTGATAATACAGAAATACGAGCAGGGTCGCCAACAAGATCGAGATACAGGATGATGCAGCTAATCAGGGGATTCAAAGATATCCTGCCGGATGAAATACATCTCTGGCAACATATAGAATTTACAGCCCGCAGACTTTTTGAAAATTTCGGGTTCACAGAAATCAGGCCGCCGCTTCTTGAGAGGACTGATCTCTTTAAAAGAAGCATAGGCGAAGATACTGATATTGTTGAAAAGGAGATGTATACCTTTGCTGACAGAAAAGGCGACAGCGTCACCCTGCGGCCTGAAGCCACGGCATCAGTCGTCAGATCTTATATCCAGCATAAGATGTACGCACAAGACCCGGTTAGAAAGCTCTATACAATAGGACCGATGTTCCGTCGTGAAAGACCCCAGAAGGGAAGATACCGCCAGTTCTACCAGATCAACGCGGAAATTTTCGGCATCGAGTCACCGCTTATCGACGCACAGCTGATATTCATGCTTGTGAAGCTTTTTGAAAATCTGTCGGTATCTGATATGGCGACCCATATCAACTCTCTTGGCTGTCCGGAATGCAGGCCGGGCTTTAAAAAGGCCCTGACTGAATACCTGTTGCCAAAAAAAGAATCTCTTTGTGAAAATTGCCAAAAACGAATGAACAGGAACCCATTAAGAGTATTGGACTGCAAAGTTCCGTCCTGCCGTGAAGCGCTTGAGGCCCCCCCTGAGATCACAAGTTATCTGTGCCGGGAATGCAACCTGCATTTTGATAAAGTACAAACCGCCCTTACCGATCACGGTGTTTCTTATAAGGTTGACAAACAGCTTGTCAGAGGGCTAGATTATTACACCCGTACAACATTTGAAATCCAGACCACATCACTCGGTGCCCAGAACGCGATTGCCGGCGGCGGCAGATATGACGGACTTGTGGAAGCGTTGGGGGGACCACCACATCCTGCTATCGGATTTGCAATTGGATTTGACAGACTTGTGGAATTATCAACACTGAAATCCGAAGATATTGCAAGAGGACCGGATGTTTTTCTTGTGCCGCTTGGTGACGAATGTACTGCAATGGCTGGAAAATGGGCGGGAGAACTCAGTCTCGCGGGAATAAAGACGGAAATTGACTTCTCCGGCAAAAGCCTTAAAAGCCTCATGAAACGTGCAGACCGACTTAATGCCCGGCACGTACTGATTGCAGGTGAGAATGAACTCAATCAGAAAGCGGCAGTATTAAGAAATATGAAGACCAGAGAGCAGACTGAAATACCGTTTGACAGTCTGGCGGAAAACATAAAGAAAAAAATTCAACGCCAATGAAACAGAAATTTTAACCAAAAACTCTAAAAGGAGCAATTCCATTGACAGACATACTTGGAAACATGAGAAGAACGCATCACTGCAATGAACTTACCGACAGTGATATCGGTACGGAAGTTGTGCTGGCCGGGTGGGTTCAGCGCAGAAGAGACCATGGCGGTGTAATTTTTATCGACCTTAGAGACAGAAACGGAATTACTCAAATACTGTTTAACCCTGAAGAAAATCCGGATATTCATGAAAAGGCCCACACAATACGCAGTGAGTTTGTACTGGGTGTCAGGGGCAGGGTCGAAAGCCGGCCTGAAGGCATGGTCAATCCAAAACTTAAAACCGGCGCCATCGAAATCCTGATACATGAGCTGAAAATTTTGAACAAAGCTGAAACACCGCCTTTTATGATCGAGGATACAGTGGATGTATCTGAAAATATCCGCCTTAAATATCGCCACTTGGACCTTCGGCGTCCGGGTCTCAAAAAAAATATCATAACCCGGCACAAGGCATCGATTGCAGTCAGGAACTACCTGAATGCAAACAATTTCATCGATATCGAAACCCCTTTTCTAACAAAAAGTACACCTGAAGGCGCACGTGACTTTCTTGTGCCTTCCCGTGTAAACCAGGGCAATTTTTTTGCTCTTCCACAATCACCGCAGCTTTTTAAACAGCTTCTGATGATCGCCGGCTTTGATCGGTATTACCAGATTGTAAGGTGTTTCAGGGATGAAGATCTGCGGGCAGACCGTCAGCCTGAATTCACACAGATCGATATGGAAATGTCGTATGTGGGCGAAGAAGATGTGATGGGCATATCAGAGGGGCTTGTTTCAAGCTTGTTTAAAGAGATTCTTGATATCGAACTTAAGCTCCCATTTGAACGTCTGCCATATGATGAAGCCATGGACAGGTATGGAATAGACAAGCCTGATTTGAGATTCGGTCTTGAACTTAAAGACATTTCAGACATTGTCAAGGATTCCGGATTCAATGTTTTTTCAAGTGTCGTCAAAAAGGGTGGTATGGTAAAAGCCCTGAATGCCAAAGGTTGTATAGATTTATCAAGAAAAGAAATAGATGACCTTACAGAATTCGTTGCTGTTTACAGAGCCAAAGGGCTTGCCTGGATCAAGGTAAAAGAAGACGCCTGGCAATCTCCCATAGCCAAGTTTTTTACAGAAGAAGAAAAGAATGCCCTTGCCCAAAGAATCGATATGGCTCCCGGCGACCTTGTTTTCTTTGTTGCCGATCAGCCAAAAATAACAAATGAAGCTCTGGGACACCTGCGTCACCATCTAGGCAAAAAACTCGGCCTGATTGATGATAATGAATATAGATTTGTCTGGGTAACGCACTTTCCAATGCTGGAATATGATGAAGCTGAAAAACGTTATCAGGCGCTGCATCATCCCTTTACAGCACCGTTTGAAGAAGACTATGAGAAGCTGGAAGATGACCCACTTTCCGTAAGATCAAGGGCATATGACCTTGTCCTAAACGGCTCTGAAATAGGCGGGGGAAGTATTCGTATCCACCAGCGGGAACTTCAGGAAAAAGTTCTCTCCGCCCTCGGCATGCCGCGTGAAGAATACGAAGAAAAATTTGGCTTTCTTCTTTCAGCCCTGGATTCAGGCGCACCGCCGCATGGCGGGATTGCATTTGGCTTTGACCGTCTGGTCATGTTACTTTGCGGCCAATCCTCCATCAGGGATGTCATCGCTTTTCCAAAAACTCAGCGCGCATCGTGCCTGCTCACGGACGCGCCATCAGCAGCAGGCCGTGAACAACTTCTGGAGCTGGCTTTAAAAGTTGAATCCGGCAGCTAATTTTTGCCATAACTTTGAAAAAAATCCTAAAGATATTTTCTATTTTTATAGCCGTTTGCTGCTTGCTGCTATTTCTGTGCCTTATCGGGACTATAATCTATCTGGACACAAACCATGCCCGGCATCTTGTTCAAAAAATAATCAACCGATCTATACCCGGCACAATATCATGGGCTGACCATAAATTTTCTCTGCTTGAAGGAAAAGCTGCGTTTGAAAATATTCTACTAAAAGGGCCGAGAGGCGATCACCTGGTCGCCCTGGACAATATGCGGTTTACACTGTCCTTTACCGATTTCATCGGCGGCAGGATAACCGACCCTGTGTTTGAAATCCGTTTAAAAGGCGATCATATTTTCTCACAAAATATTTTTCTGGGCGACCTCGCTGCCATTTTTACATTTGCCAAAAATAAAATTCTCATCAACCAGTTTGATATCTGTAACCGCCCATCAATACTCGCCATTTCAGGATCAATCTATGAGACGGATTCGGAAACAGATTCTCTTTTCTCTAACCCCTCTCTTGACATCCATATAACGGGGGGAAAAATAAATGCTCAAAATTTCTTCAGGGACATGAGCGGAGAAGTATCTTTTTCGGGACGCCTGACCGGAAATGCGGCAGAGCCTTCCGGCTATTTGAATGTGAAAGGCAACCATATCGAAACCGACGTTCAAAAGATTCGCAATCTGGACATGGCGATTCGGCTTGAAGGAAACAAACTGTTTCTTGATAAAGGCCTTATAAAAATCACACCTGAAGCTGAAATCAAAGCAAACGGATGGATTTGTCTTGATGGAAAATATAACTTTCAAGCTGTTTCTAAAGGGATATCTCTTTCCAGTATTGACAAGATCTCAGACCAGGAATGGGATGACGCAAAAATAGTTTTCGCTTTTACCGGTACCGGCGACATTAAAGACCCGAAACTAACCGGTGAGATCGGAATCTGCGGCCTGCAGGTTAAGGATAAAATGATCGATCCGATTTCTCTAAACCTTGATGTTGCTGACATGACAGCCCGAATATCAGGGAAAGAACCAATAAAATTAAATATGGAAATTCAGCTGGAAACACTGGACATTAATGGTTCTGCTGATTTTGGCCGGATTGACCTTCATCCTTTTTTTAAACTTGCCGGATACGAAGAAATCTTTGGCTTTCTTGACGGCAGAATAGAGTTAGCTGGAAATATCGGAACAATTGAGAAAGTTCAGGCACAGATACAAATCAGCAAACTGGAAACATTCTGGAAACAAAATGAACTTTTAGGGGCAAGCAACCAGGCCTTTGTCCTGAAAAACGGACTCATTTCTCTCCCGGATATCAGACTGACTTTGCTTAAGGAGGGTTACCTTGATCTCAAAGGTCAGGCAGAATTAAACGGAATGATTGATATTAAAACCAAAGCAAGAATTCCGCTTAAAATCATTGAACCTTTTTGTGACGATGTTTATGATATCGAAGGTTATATCACGTGCAGTGGTTCGGTTAACGGTCCTATGGAACAACCGATCATCAAGGCAGATATTGTGCTTGAAGAAATCGGCCTGGGCACGCCTTTCCTGTCAGAAAGGCTGCGTGATACAAATGGCAGTATTCACCTGACACCTGATATTGCAGTCGTGAAAAAAATTAACGGTAAATTCAATACCGGAAAGTTTAATCTTGAAGGAACTGTCGATCTTAAAGATTATCAGCCGCTCAATTCCAGGATCAATTTTACCGCCCATGCTGTGCCTGTTCATATGCCCGATACTATGGAAGTAGTCCTTAACACTGAACTTGCAATGACCGGCAATAAAGATAAATCCGAAGTTTTCGGAAAAATAGTAATCCTTGAAGGTGTTTACTTCCGCGATGTTGATTTGAATCTGCTCGGTCTTATTCCCCGGCGGTCGCGTTCCGAAGAACCCGTAACAGGAGAAACAGGTCAGGAGTTTTTAAAAAATATGTCCTTTGATATTGCGGTGGGATACCGCAACCCCTTTGTTGTCGAAAATAATATTTCTTTTCTGGAGCTGAAACCCGACCTTCATATCAAAGGAAAACCGGATCGTTTCCTTCTTAGCGGCCGGGCCAAAGTGGAACCCGGAGGTATTATTAAATATCAGGAAAAGGAATTTGAAGTGGCAAGAGGCATCATCGATTTTCTCAATCCTTACAAGATTGAACCTACTATTGATCTGGAAGGGAAAACAAAGGTTCGTGAATGGACCATATTTTTAAACGTATCAGGCAACTCTGACAATCTTGTATTCAATCTAAGATCAGACCCGCCGGAACAGAACAGTGATATTCTCTATCTGCTTGCTTTTGGAAAAACCGTCCGGGAATCCGCCAATGGAGAAAGAGGAAAATCAACATCTCCTGCACAAATGATTGCCGCAATGATGGCTGGAAAACTTGAAAAAAATCTAAAGGACTCCACTGGGCTGGACACCTTTGAGGTTGAGTATACAACAGACAGCCATGAAACCGACTCGGACAAGGTTAAAGTAATGATAGGAAAAGACATTTCCAGGCGCCTGTCAGTGAAATACGGGGCTGAAACAAGAGCCGGCAAAATCGTTCGGCGCACTATAACAGAATATAAATTTATGGAAAATCTTTTACTGGATGCATACAATGACTCGGAAGGTGATTACGGAGGAGAGCTGAAGTACAGACTTGAGTTCCGCTAAAAAAATGAAACCAAAAGGACTGCAAAACCGGATATCGACATGCATAGCAATTCTGTTATGTCTGGGAACCGTTAATACGGCCTCCGCACAAACCGATACAAGCCGTAAGCAAAATGGAGCAAATCCTCTAATTTCAAGAGTCGAAATTAAAATCAATGCCATTCAGGACAATACAGATAAATGGATCGCGATTGCAAAAGACCTGATTCAATTCCGACCCGGAGAAATCTTTTCACTCAAAAAACTTAACCTTGCCAAAGCCTCACTTAAATCTTCGGGGTTTTTTCAAAACATGGAAGTAAAGACTCATAAGGAAAACAACGGCATGGTTGCCGTCACTTTCTTTTTAACGCCATTCCCATTGATACAGGATATCCTTATTGAAGGTTCTTTTCCTGTTTTTGAACGCGAAGTCCTTAATGCAATGATCTTATATACGGGCGAACCGTTTAACAAAGAAACTCTTCCGGCACAAGAGGAGGCGGTGGTTCACCTTTTGGAAAACAATGGATACATTCAGCCCCGTGTCAGGATTTTTGAAGAAAAGGAAAGTAACGGCAAAGTATTTGTTAAAGTAAATATAGAAAAGAATAATTTTTATTACATCAGACAGGTAGATATCACAGGGAACAAATCCTTTTCTGATGCCCGTCTGAAACTTCGAATCGACACTTGGCAATCATCGCTTTTGCCGGGTTCTATGAGTCGTTTTGTCAAAAAAAAACTTAATGAAGATGTAAAAAACCTGACCGCATTCTACAGGAATAAACAATTTCCCGATGTTAACGTCACACCGGAAATAGAAAAAAATGTCGAAACCGGTGAAGTAGTTATTAACTTCCTGATCAATGAAGGACCCTGTTATGCAATAACATTCCATGGCAATGAGGAGTTCTGGGACCGGACGCTTAGAGATGAATTGATCCTTTTCCAGAAAGGCAACCGGCGTGATATTGGTCTTAGAAAAAGTGTTCGTAACATAAGGGAACTATATCAAAAGGCAGGTTATATGGAATGCAAGGTGAAAACAGAACCGGTTCCGGGAAAACCGGTCAGTAACAACATTCGCCATATCCGCTTTTTCATTAAGGAGGGACCACGGTCTATCGTAAAAAACCTGAAAATTGAAGGGAATCTGAACATTCCCGAGGAAAAAATCAGGGACCAGGTACTCACACGCCCGCCTGAACTCTTTTCAGACAACGAATTTGTCAGTCAAACACTTGAAAACGATATCCAGGCCATTAAATCCCTTTATCTTAAAGAAGGATATGTGGCTGTAAAAATTGATGAGAAAATCACATGGCGACCTGATGACAAGCATAAAGTGAAATTTGCAAATATCACCCTATTGATAGAGGAAGGAAAAAAAGTAACGATTACTTCTATTGATTTCAAGGGAATGAATGTACTAACAGAGGAAGAAGCTTTACAGTCCATTACCTTAAAGCCTGGCGGGCCTTTCAGGGAATATGCTCTTAAAGACGATGGCAATCGTCTGGCAGCCGCAGTTTCGGAAAAAGGATATCCCCACGTTGTAGTAAAGGAGACAACTGAGGTCAGTAATGACAGAACCGGAGTAAAAATCGTCTACTCTGTTATTGAGGGGCCTTTTGTTAAAATGGGGAATATACATGCGGTGGGAAATTTCAGAACCAGTGATAAAGTTATTCTGAAAGAGATGGAACTGGAAAAAGACATGCCGTTTTCTATGATCAGGATGCTTGAATCCCAGCGCAATATAAAGGACATCAACGCATTTGAAACCGCCAGGACCATACCCATAGGGCTCAAAGAAAAAGCAGACAGAGTTCACCTTATGGTGGAAGTCGAAGAAAAAAAACCCTATTCTGTTCAGGCAGGCTTAGGATATGATACATCGCGGCATCTGTATTTTAATACACGGGTTGGTGATCAGAATCTTTTTGGATTGAACAAAGACGCCTGGATAAGCCTGGAAGTCAGTGAAATCGGACAAAAAGGTGAAACAGGTATCACCGAACCCAGATTTCTTGGTACGCGTATCCAGTCAAGTTTCACCATTTTTGGAGAAAAACGAGAGGAGTTTAATCAAGATTTCGGAACCAGAAGTCAGGGTGCTGTTCTGTCGTTTTCGCGAAAACTTCCATATGATTTAACTGCAGGACTCGCTTTCTCACTTGAACGCAAAGAGCAGTTTTTGCGTTATGGACGGCAGCCCATGTTGCCTGAAGAAAAAGAGGAATATGAACCCCGCAGCATACTGGTGACAAGTCCTTCAATTGCTTACGATTCAGTGGATTCCTTTTTTCGGCCTCAAAAAGGCATTTATTCATCCCTTAAGGCAGATGTCTCCAGCGGGTTGAAAAATTCTTTAGATGATTTTATCAAGTATCAATATGAAATTAAGTTATATTATACATTTTTTAAACGCCTGACATTCGCTTTCCGTGGACGCGCGGGCCACATCAGTCTCTTTAACAGTCAAAGTAATATTCCTGATGACCAGCTATTTTACATGGGCGGTCTTACCGATGTAAGGGGATATAATGAAAACATGCTCCAATTTGATGATGAAGGTGAAGCTCTGGGCGGCCGCACCGCGTTTTCAGGCACAATAGAGGCCCGTTTTGATGCAGGCTTTAACATTGAAATAGCCCCTTTCTTTGATACCGGCAGTATCCGGGATACCTTCAATAATGAAGGGACTGATGAATTCCGTTCTGCCGTCGGTATAGGCCTGAGATATCTTTTTCCTTATTTGCCCGTAGGTATTCAGTACGGTCATAAACTTGACAGGAAAAAACATTTGGAAGATGCTGGAAGGTTTTACGTTACGATTGGATACATTTTTTAAGCTCAACGAATTAAAACTTTAGTCGAAAAGAGCAGTTTTTTGTGAATCGCTTCTTGCCCTGACCGGCAATCCGCCTGAGGCGAACAGGTGCCGTCCTGCTATGGACAATCCTTTCTGTCTCACTCCGTACATTCTTGACATTATTGTATCATACGGATAAACCATAACCTGACAGATCAAAACAGAAAAGTAAAGATGATGGATATTTACTATTCAGATTGTCCGCACTTATCATCGTCATCCACATTATATTACCCTGGAAGGAAACGGAATGAGGCCCGGAGATAAAATAATACTAAGCGGAAACATTGCCGATCATGGAATAGCCATTATGACCGAAGTTGTAGACGACTTTCCGGGACGGGTGGTCATAGAGACGATAATCGGAGGCACCCGAATTGTCGATATGCTTACCGGTGAACAGTTGCCCAGGATATGCTGATGATTTCAAAACAAAGAACAAAGGTAGCCATATTTATAATTGTATTACTGTTCTCTGCCGGATGCAGTCTCAAAAAAGAAGTCGTCCTGACCGGAAAGACCATGGGAACGAACTGGCGGGTTAAGGTAATATCCGGTTATTTTGACAATGCGGAAAAACTCGATGAAACGATCAAAGATCGACTTCTGGAAATTAATAAAAGCATGTCGCTATATGACAAGAAGAGTGAGATCTGCAAATTAAACGCACACCGGTCCACAGAAAAATTTCATGTTTCAAGCGATTTTATGGCCGTACTTACGACAGGTAAAAAGCTTTATTCAGAAACCCGCGGCGCCTGGGATGCCACGATAAGACCGCTTGTAAACCTTTGGGGCTTCGGGGATGTCGAAAGAAAAAAAGAAGTGCCGGATGAAAGCAATATAAAAAGCCGGCTGGCTCAAGTCTCTTTTGCGTATATCAAAGTTCTGGATAAAAACTTTGTTGTGAAATCAAATCCGGAGGTAACCCTCGATTTCGGATCCATCGCAAAAGGTTTTGGCGTTGACCAGGTCGCATGTGTCATAAAGGGAAAAGGGTATTCAGATTTTATTGTTGAAATCGGCGGAGAAGTTTATGCGTCCGGCAGCAGACAGGACGGAAAAAACTGGCGTATCGGGATTAATATGCCGGACAAAAACTCATCTTTCCACGAAGTATATAAGGTTGTAATGATCAGTGGAAAAGCTGTTGCCACAAGCGGAGATTATAGAAACTTCTTTGAGAAACAGGAAAATATATATTCCCATGTTATTGACCCGAGAACCGGCAGACCTGTAGAGAACGGTGTTGTCAGTGTGTCGGTAATCGCCGGTTCGTGCACCTATGCGGACGGTCTCGCAACCGCTTTAATGGTAATGGGGCATGAAAAAGGGATTGAACTTGTAGACAACATAAAGAATGTTGAGTGTCTTATCATCGTCAGAGATAAGGACGGTGCATTAACAAATTATTTTTCAAGGCACTTTAATGATGACAATCTCGTAAAAAGATAGGTATTGGAAATCGTTAAGAAAGAACTTGAGAACAGTAGGTTCTGTCGCAAAAATGATTGAAAGGATCTGTTTTTCCGGTCAACTCAAAATTTAAGCGGCCAAAGAGTAAAATATTTCTGCCGGATTCTGACCAAGAGCGTTTTGATTTTTCATCTGGCCTTTTCGGATCATCCGGACAAGCTCAATACCACTGAGTGTCACGCTTGCCGAGTAAAATTCTTTAAATCCGAGCATTGGCCTTGTGATCCACTTGATTGCTCGGTGGTCCTGTTCCACAATATTATTCAGGTACTTTACCTGCCGGATTTCAATAATTGTATCTTTTTCTGTGTTGTAATCTTCAATGGCCGCCTTTAAATCGTTCTTGATTCATCTTTAGTTCCTGTGCAAAATTGAAAACGTCATATCAAATGGATGATGCAATGTAAACTTTGCGACAGAACCTCCATTTAGGATTTTGGTTCGGTTTTTTTTGCTTTAGCCCTGCCTGGAGCTTTTTTTACAGCAGCGACCGATTTTTCAATCGATTTTTCAGTCGGTTTTCCGGGGTTGTAGAAGCGTTGAAACCGGACCCGTATTCTTTTTTCAAGGTAGTTTTGAACGATTTTGTTTTCGATGATGGGCGAGGCGGTTTCTTCCAGCTCGTTTATGATGATTTCACTGGTTATTCCCATGTCCTTGAGCAAATGGCTTATCCTGCTTTTCCCGCATTTTTTAAAAAAATAGGTGATTGTTGTTTTTGATATTTCCAAAAATATACTGGTTTGGCGATAATCCGACCAGAAATCCCGGACATTTTGCGCCAGGGAATCGATATGGCCTTTATGAATAAATTCGGCAATGGAATGGGAATCATATTTTCCGGCTTTTAACCATATCTCTTCTCCTGATTTTTGGATCATGTCTTGATCAAAGGCATGGACAAGAAACTGTTCACTTTTTTTCAAATGGTTTTCAATGTAGGTTTTGACAAATTTCTTGATCTGTTCATCGATCTGGCCGGCAATATTGTCAGACAGACCAAAGGTTGTTTTGTTCAGAAACCCTTTGTAGGCATTCAACAGGGAAGAAGCACCGGGAACTTTTTTCATGATCAGATTTTCAGAGACAACAAAGGCCTTGATGCCGCCGTAAAGGGTCTCGGTAATCAGCATGGAGAAAATTGTGCTGGATACAACATGGTTGATTATTTCATTCCGGAGATCTTCTATCCCCAATGTGTTCTGGACAAATTGATCATACAGTTCCCGTGAAAGGATGTCTTCCAGCTTTGTGTCATCTTTATTCAGGCGTTCCTGAATTTTGTTGGCACATTGGGTTATAAACTCCGGTATCTCATCAGGGATGGCTCGGTTAATGACATTTCGCTGAAAAAAATCAATGATCATTTTGGCGGAAGTTACATCGTTAAGGCATACTTCGTCAAACAATTCAAACAGAGCGGTAACTTCTTCCTGGATCGTTTGCCGTAATCCCTCACCTCTCAGTGATTGCAGTTCAAACTGAATGTGGTTCTCAACTGCAGTGGCTGCTTCATTACGCTGTGCCATAAAAAAAATCTCCTGAACAGGCCGATAAGCATGGGAGTATCATCATATGCTCATAAGACAACCGGCTGTATGGAATCCGCCTGTTTTGTTAAAAAATTGATCTGTAAAGAGTGTAAAACAATTGACAGGTTGAAGTGATCCTATATGCTCTTTCATAATATGTGTCAAGGAAAGGGGTGCAGTGGGGTGCAATTAAAAGGGTTCTGTCGCAAGTTTTACATGACAGTCAGTTTCTGATATGAATTTTACATT
>CAZTYY010000078.1:0-13690 GCA_964617785.1 uncultured Desulfobacterales bacterium
AGAATGTCAGTTTTATATTTTCTACCCATGACAGGATGGTTATGGACTATGCCTCAAGAATAGTTCAGATAAGGGATGGAATCGTGGCGGACGACATCACGAAATGAAGGAAGCAGCCTATAAGCGACACCTCATTTGTTTAATCTGTTTCATCTGCCTGGCAGCAGGAGCAGCGGTTCCGGGATATGCCGGGGAGATTTCTGATAATATTGATTGGCAATGGGGGGGACATTTAAAAACATTTGCTTCGGTTACCTGGTTTGAAGACACTTCCCTTTACTATACTTTTGAAAAAGATCCCTGGTATGACGGGTATACTGATTTCCGGCTAAAAAACAAAACTTTTTATGGCGAGACGATTCATTTTGATATCCATTATGAAGTTGTCCTGTCAGGCGGTGATACAAGAAAAGCAGAACACAGGCTGGTTGATATTTATCCCGATCTTCCTGCCCGGAATATTATTACTTCGGGCAGCATAAATGATGACCTTCGTTTCTTTAATCTTTTTCATGTGATCGAAGATGAAGATGACTATATACTGCACCAGCGGCTTGACCGTTTTGCAATGACATTTCAGCCTGAATGGGGAACGTTGGTTATCGGAAGGCAGGTAGTGACCTGGGGTAACGGATTGATATTCAACCCGATGGATCTGTTTAACCCATTTTCACCGGCAGATACGGTAAGGGATTACAAGATCGGGGATGATATGATGTCGGTCATGTTTAATGCCGACAGGATCGG
This sequence comes from uncultured Desulfobacterales bacterium, assembly GCA_964617785.1. Classification (GTDB taxonomy): domain Bacteria; phylum Desulfobacterota; class Desulfobacteria; order Desulfobacterales; family SURF-7; genus JAFDJC01. The sequence continues at coordinate 748 of CAZTYY010000078.1, forward strand.
TGAATTTCAGTTTCTTTATGTCCCGAGGCGTGACCTGGAAACCGGAGATGTTGACTGGAGCCGGTCGTCTCTTGCCGGCAAGCTCCATTTTTTTGCCGGCACAACAGAATTCGATTTCATGGCGGCGACTCACTATGAGGATGAAGTTGTGGGTATCGGAAGCGAAGGATACCTATATGACGCAGCATGGCGTATTGACGTTTTATGGACATTCGTGGATGAAAAAAGCGATGAAGATGATTTTTTGTCTTTTGTCGCAAATATGGACTATTCATGGATTTGGTGGAACAAGAATTTTTATGGATTAGTCGAGTTCTATTTTAGTGGACTTGGAAGTGATGATTACAGCCGTTTATACTCTGACCCTGACATATATGAACGGGTAGCAAGAGGTGAAATATTTACTTCAGGAAGGTCTTATCTTGCATGTGAAATTCAGTGTGAACTTCATCCTTTGGTAAATGCGTATTTTTCGGTGATCAACAACCTGGAAGATCCTTCCGGGATTGTTTTGCCGAGATTTTCCTGGGATGCCAGGCAGAATATCAGTGTTGTTTCAGGTGCTGCTCTTCATTATGGCGGCACGAATACTGAGTTCGGGGGGATGGATATACCGTCCACAGACCTGCGCTTTGAACCACATGACAATGTTTATGTTTTACTCACCTATTATTTTTAATTGGCCGACACTTTATCTCGCAATTGTTTGTATCTCACCAGCGCGCCCATTGCCTTTGCCGCGCGTTCCGGCCCCGGTAAAACAGGTATGCCATTGTCCTGAAGCTTTTTGATAAAACTGCTTTCCCTTGTGAGGAAGGAAAACCCGACAAGTGGTTTGCCGTTGGCTTTAAATAGTTCTTTAATAGAATTGCACTGCTGGTCAATGATTTTGTCGGTGTTTTCCGCTATGTCGCCTACAGGCATTCCCATTCCTTCAAGCGCCCGTTTAATCATGCTATCTGATGCGAGAAAATAGATCAGCAGGCTGTCAGTATTGGTGTCATCCAGAAGTATGGCCGGAATTTTGCTAAAATAGTCCAGCGGATTTTTTGTATATGTCAGATCAACGGGGTTTGCATTGCTTGCAGTATGCGGAATAAAAGGAGACAGTTTTTCAAGTGTCTCTTCTGAGAGAGGGGGCAGTTCAAGGTTTGCCTTGCTGCAGCAGTCTGCCGCCGCTGCACCCGGCCCTCCTGAGTGGGTCTGTATGACGATTCTGTTTCCAGCCGGTAGTGGCGAGGTTCCGAGTACACAGCAGAAGTCAAACATCTGTTCAATGGAGTAAGCCCGGATAACGCCGCTCTGCCTGAATACACCGTCATAAAGCTTGTCAGGCCCGGCAAGCGATCCTGTATGTGAAAAACTTGCCCGTTTTCCGGCTTCTGAACCACCCACGTAAAATGCTACTATGGGTTTATGAGGTATAATGGCTCTTGCCGTCTCTATAAAGGCTTTTCCCCTTCGGATCGATTCAACATAAAGTGCGATCACCTTTGTATTGGGGCAAGCGCCAAAGTATTCCATGCAGTCTACAATATCGATATTGGCTTCATTGCCCACACTGAAGCCTGTGCTGAAGCCGAGTCCGCGCGTCTTAAGATAGTTGAACATCTGTGTGATAAAGCTGCCGCTTTGTGATGCCATTCCGACAAAACCCGGTTTTCCTTCAAAAGGCAGGAAGGTGGAGTTTAATTGATGATGAGGGTTTGCAACACCAATGCAATTCGGACCAATCAAGCTGATTCCGTATTTTTCTACAGTTTCCAGGAGTTTTTTCTCAAGGGCAACACCATCAGAGCCCACCTCTTTAAAGCCTGCTGAAACCACTATTGCGTGCTTTATTCCCTTTTTGCCACAGGCCTTGATTGTTTCGATCACGATGCGTGTAGGCAGAACAATGATGGCAAGATCGGGAGCGCAAGGAAGATCTGATACTGATTTGTATGCTTGAAGATTTAAAACACTGTCTTCTTTTGGATGGACAGGATAGATTTTTCCTTTAAATCCCAGGGCCTGGATCGATTGGAGCATGTTGGTTCCCATGGCGCTGAAATTGTTTGATGCTCCGAAATAAGCTATGCTTTCAGGATTCGCTATTTTAAAGAGTCTGCTTTCTTGAATCGTATTTATCATTATTAATCTCTCTATATTAATCTTTCTATAAGACAACAAGTGCATCAACAGCCTTAATGCGTCCTTGTCTGTCAATAATCAGAGGGTTGACATCTATTTCTGATATTTCATTAATTTCAATTCCGATTTTTCCGATGGCCATAAGCGCTTTGGAGATGGATTCAAAGTCGGCAGGCGCCTGGCCGCGAAAATTTCCGAGCATTTTATTTAACCTGAGTTCGTCCATCATGTCTCGTGCCTCGAGATGGTCAAACGGAGCAACTCTGAAAACCGTGTCGTTTATTATTTCAGTCATGATTCCGCCGATACCGAGCATGACGCAAGGCCCGAACTGGTGATCCCTGTTAAGGCCCATGACAAGTTCACGCTGTCCGGAAATCATTTCCTGCACCAGAATGCCTTCAAGGTTGATATCAACAGAGTTTGTAATAAGATCATATGCTTCCATGACATCATGTCTGTTTTTCAGATTCAGCTTGACGCAGTCTTTTTCACTTTTATGCATAAGTTCATGTGAGCAGGCTTTAAGTACAACCGGGTATCCAATGGTCTCCGCATGTTCCACCGCGTCATCCCTGCTTTCCGCAAGTGCTTCACGGGTGATTGGTATGCCGTATGAACTTAATACGTTTTTTGATTGAAATTCCGAAAGGGCTTTATGGCCCAATTTGATTGCTGTTTTTATCTCATCCATTTAGTATTTTCCTATAAATCAAGATCCTTGATAATTGTCAGCCCTTTTATAAGTGCTTCCATATTTTCATGGCCGACCGCTTTTTCGATTTCCTTTTCAAGTTTTGTCGCTTTTTTTAAGAGGTCCGGAGCCATATTGCGGGATTTTTCGGTGAGGCTGATGATGTTGAGCCGGGCGTCTTTCGGATCGGGAACGGTTTTCACAAAACCCATGCGGTCAAGACGTTTAATCATGGAGACTGCCGCTGCCTTTCCTACACCGGAACGTTGGGCGAATGTGCCGAGGCTGATATTTTCTTCACGCCATATCACACCGAGCGCTATGACCTGCTGGGCGGTAAGGCCGAGCGGTGAGAGTACACGGTTATAATAGCCGGTCATCTTTCTTGCCGCCTGTGTTGCCAGAGTGCAGATAAAATGTTTCGGTTTATCGATATTTGTTCGCATACGAACGTTTGATAGCAAACAATTATTGAAATGTCAAATATTGATTCAGATAATGTCAGATTATTATGGAATTAAACAAAGGGGCAGGTTTAACACCTGCCCCTTTGCTGGTTTAGAAGCTGTAGGAGAGTTTTCCTGCAAACAGGAACCAGTCGCTGTCAGGGTTAGTTGTTCCTGGAGGGTTGTGACTTCTCCAATTGATGCGGTACAAACCGTCCATCATGTGGCCTTCGAGTTTGACTATCCAGTACTCGTTGATATCAAACCGGGTGGCCAGGCACACTTCCTTGAGATAACGTTCTTCTTTTGGCAGTCCGATTTTTTCAAGATCTCCACCGTCTCGATCATCATCATCCGTGTTGTAATCCGAGTAGTAGGCTCCCAGCTCAAACCAGTCGGTAAAGCGATGGGATGCGCCGGCTGCCCAGCCTGTTTCGTCAATTACGGGTTGGCCTTCCACATCGATTTTGATCTTGTTGTATTCACCGAAAAGGACGGTGTCGCCGAATGTATATTCGATGGAGAACACTTTTGTCGAGATTTCATTGAATTTCATTGTTGTTTTGTCTGTTAGTGTCGTGGTGGCCGCTGCTTCGACTGCTGCTTCATAAGTAGCATAAAGTGCCTCGGGATATCCTTCTGCTGCAGCCATCTGATTGGCAATGGCTGTTGGTATATCGATCTGAGTGCCGGTCCAGTCGAGTGTAAATTCCGCTTCACTGCCGTAGTAGGTTCCGGACAGGCGAAGGCCGTCCAGGCGCGGAGGCGTCCAACGAATGGCGATGTTTTTGGAGTTGTGAGTGTCGGCTTCGGTAATGTCAAAATTGATTGTTGAGTTTGAAATAACAGCGTTTGCCCCGGCGCTGCCAAGACTTGCAGCAAAGGTGTCATATAGTGATAGTTTAGCTGTTGCTGTACTGGTATCGCGTAAGTCATCAATAATCTTTGCTTCGGTTGTCACCTGAACCAGACCGTACCCGCCCTGGTAGGATACACCGTAGGGGAGCTCACCGTAAATGGCCAATCCTTTCATACCGCCAAAGAGATCCCTCATTCCCGGATAGTAGATAGCTCTTGGCAGAAAAGCGAATGTTCTTACAGAGTCGATGTCTTTCACTTCATTATGAAGGCCATGAGCGATCTTGAATTTTCCGGCCCTGACGCCGATATAATTGTTGAATCGGTAATCGCCAAACGCCCAGTCAACTTTAAGATCATCATTGCCATAGTCGCCAATATCCATGGCAAAAAGCTGCACGCCCAGTCTTAATTCATCGGTCACCTGGCTTGAGAAATTAATGCCCATTTCATTAAACTCAAATGAGCCTTCTGATGTTGTGGGAGCGGCTTCCCGGGCGAAATAGTCATAGGTATCGGACTGCATAAAGCCCTGGGATATAAAGCCGTGTATATCGACATCTCCAAGCTCTAAGGCGCCTGCACTCTGCGCCCAGATAAAACCGGAAATAATCATAATTAAAACAATATGTTTTTTCATGGATTTTCCTCCTTAATTGACAGAAATGGTTACCACATTCTCAGATGCAGTGTTTTTGTTGATATATCCGACGGCGCCTTCGGTGTTTGCGACATATTGGGTCATTTCCTGTTCGGTTTTAAATGTTTTCGGCATGCTTCCTTTTCCGGTAAACAGTATTTTTTTCCAATAGGTTTTATATTGTGTTTCGCTTCGACCGATATATTCCTTTAAAAAGTTTTTGTGAACATCGCCTTTTAGTGTCACAAAATGGATGCGGCTTTGGTCCTGCCATTTTACGATTTTTCCGAGGAAAATATTTTTAACTTTGTCTTTGGTCATCGAAGTCTCTGATACGTTTTTATTGGCAATCACGACGACATCTGCAAAAGCAGCCGTGCTTGCAAGGCATATCAGAACAAATAATATGGTTCCAAACCCCCAGCAGTTTTTCATAATTCCTCCTTTTAACATAGACATTAAAACTACGAAAAAAAATACCCTGACAAATGAACTCTTTTTTTAATAAGAGGTTAATACACTGAATATTGTGTTTTGAAAAGATCTACCACAACATAGTGTGTGTGTAAACAGAAAAAAATAGAGGCGCTGCTGATAAATTCTCAAAAAGACGGGGAGGGTCAAGTATTTTCCAGTCACTCGAGATTATATCAGTGTCGGTTTTTTTTGGGATTATTTTGTGTCGGACACCAGAACTCCGGTAAGTTCAGATATTTTAAGATAAGCCTCATCTAAAATTTCAGAGAAGATAGTTTCAGGAAGCTCAATAGCTTTCCAGGCTGCAGGATTTATCCCGGAGACAAATCTTTCTCCGCTTGAGCCGATTTGAAGCGCGTTGACCATGATGTCGGCAAGGTGTATAACAGCCGCTTCTGTTTGGTCATACGCGTTTTCAGGCGCATGATGAAAGCGTATCATGTGGCCGAGATCTTCCGGGAGCTTCCATTTTTTAATCAGAATTCCTCCTGCCTTTGCATGATCAAAGCCGAGCACCTCGTTTTCCGTCTCAAAAAGGAGTTTTTGGGACTCTGTCGCAAGGGCAAGTGTCTGGTTTGCATGTTCAGGCAGGTGCTTAAATATAATTAAACGGCCGATATCATGAAGAAGGCCGGCAACAAAAAATCGTTCGGTTTCGAAAATATTCTTTTTTTGAGCCAGAAGTTTTGCCACCACACCGCAGGCAATGCTGTGTTTCCAGAAGGACGGCATGTTGACAAGTGCATTAGGGATGTCACGAAAGATTGTCATGACCGATGTGCCAAGGCAGAGCGCATAAAGTTCTTTTGTGCCGATAATGGCGACCGCCCTTGAGATTGTTCCGATTTTGGATCCAAATCCGTAAAACGCACTGTTCACTACTTTAAGAAGTCTGGCGGTCAGCGCAGGATCTTTTTGAATAACATTTGCAAAATCATCGGCAGAACTGATCGGGTCGCTCATAATCTCGACAATCCTGCTGAAAATGTCAGGTAAAGACGGCAGGTCAACTTTGTCCCTTAACAAGTCGTTTGGATCTACAGGCTCAGATGTCTGTTTTGCCTGAAATGTCTCTCTGTTAACAGGAAGCTCTTTTTTTCCTTTTTTCAGGTTGTTGTCAATTTTCTTAGCCTCTTTTCTCACGCATATTTTAAAGAGATCTTGCACAGCTTTGTGGGATAAATTGGTATGCCAAAATCTTTTTTTCGTGATTTCTTTGGCTTTTTTAACGGTTTCAGGATTTGACGTTTTCATGGTTTTTTAAAAACACCGTAAAGACAAAAGGGCTGAATTATTTTGGATTTATGTTGCCTGGGTATAGTATTAATTCAAATTTTGAAATGGTCCGATTTAAATAAAACATTATCATATCATCTTATGAGTTACAATCTTTTTATTCAGACAAGGTATTAGATGGCTGGTCATGCCGGGTGCGCGCCAGGGTCAAAACATTCACTTCTTTTGCGCCTCCTTTCTTCAGTACTTTTGCACATTCATTGACTGTTGCGCCTGTTGTCATCACATCGTCAACAATCAGTATGCTTTTTCCGATGATTTTTGACGGGTCTTTCAGGCGAAATGCGCCTTTTATATTTGAGAGGCGCTTTTTCCTGTCGAGTCCGGTCTGGGGTTTGGTATTCCTTGACCTTTCGATTAAGTCCCTGTTGATGTGAAAATCAGCAAGGCACGGGAATTCTGATTTTGCAATATCGGGCCACTTACGCATCAGAAGATATGCCTGGTTGAACCCCCTTGTCCTGAATCTTTTGGGATGCAGCGGAACGGGTACGGCAAAATCAATTTTCTTTTCTGAAAAGAAGCGGGTCAACGCATTGAAAAGAATCTGTCCTAAAGGTTTTGCGACTTGCATATCTTTTTTGTATTTTAAACTGTGAATAAGCACCATTAAAGCTTGATCGTAAATTCCCGCAGCCCGCGCAGCTTCAAATTCGGGCGGTTTTCTGATGCATTTTTCACAGGCATGGTCTTCGCTGTCGCCGGATTTAAACATGGTGCCGCACTTTATACAGTAAGGTGACTCAACAGGTGTATAGCCCGTATTACAGGAAGGGCAGAGATACAAAGAAGTGATTTTTTGAAATAAAAGAGGACTATGCCCTTCTCGATTTTTGTTTCCGTCCTGTGCCGGCAGGTTGTGAGTGTCTGTTTGAAAAACAGATCCGCATGAAAGGCATTTGATAGGATACAGAAAGGCTTTTAAAGTGCGGGTCAGAATTTTCAGCATCATTTATGTGGTTTGGATCCTTTCGGCAACCGCTTTGCCGAACTCGGAGCATTTCACCTCTTTTGCTCCTTGAATCTGTCGTGCAAGATCATATGTAACGGTTCCTGTTTTAATGGTATCCTGGAGAGCGTTCCTGATAGACCCGGCAGCTTCATGCCACCCGATGTAGTCCAGCATCATGACGCCTGAAAGAATCAATGAACTCGGGTTGACCTTGTCCTGTCCTGCATATTTCGGTGCCGTGCCATGGGTCGCTTCAAAGCAGGCGCAGTCATCGCCGATGTTGGCTCCGGGTGCCAGGCCGAGTCCTCCGACTTGCGCTGCCAGCGCATCTGAAATATAATCTCCGTTAAGGTTTGGGGTCGCTATCACTGAGAATTCGTCCGGGCGGAGCAGCACCTGCTGAAACAACATGTCGGCGATGCGGTCCTTGATGATTATTTTTCCTTCTGGAGCGACACCGTTAAATTTTTCCCAGACATCGGCTTCAGAAATCGTTGTGTCACCGAACTGTTCTTTTGCGATTTCGTATCCCCATTTGCAGAAGGCACCCTCTGTAAACTTCATGATATTACCTTTGTGCATAATGGTAACGCTGGGAAGTTTGTTGCTGATGGCATATGATATGGCACTTGCAACGAGCCTTTTTGTATTTGCGGCGCTGATCGGCTTGATGCCGATTCCGGCATGCTTCGGCACTTTGGCACCCATTTTTTCAGTAAGGTATGCGATGATATCTTCAGCCTCATCGCTTTCCGCCTCCCATTCTATGCCTGCATAAAGATCTTCCGTATTTTCCCTGAACACCACCATATCAATTTTTTCAGGATTTTTCATGGGGCTTGGTACAGACTCTATATATTTTACCGGTCGTACACATGCAAAAAGATCAAGCTTTTGACGAATCGCAACATTAAGACTCCTGAATCCCTTTCCTACGGGAGTTGTGAGGGGGCCTTTTATTGAAACAACATGCTCTCTGATGGCATCAAGCGCTTTTTCGGAAAGCCATTCGCCGTTTTTGTTAAACCCTTTTTCTCCTACAAAAAGTTCCAGCCAGTCGATTTTTCTCTTTCCGCTGTAATTTTTTTCTACAGCGCTGTCCAGAACCATCTGTGTGGCAAACCAGATATCAGGTCCCGTTCCGTCACCCTCAATATAGGGAATGATGGGAATGTCGGGCACGTTCAGGGTTTTGTCGCTGTTTTTTGTGATTTTTTCTCCCATGGTGAAAAAAACCTTTCGCTTTTAATATAAGATTAAGAAACGCATTTTATAGTTTCGAATTTAAAATATGTATGTGTTTGGGTTGACTTTAATATCATACACAAGGTACACGCTCAAGACTTAACTTGTAGCTCATTGCCAATAAAGCCATGAGCTGAACTGGAAATGGATATCGGTCGTGTCTATCACTGGTATGACCGTTTAATTGCGTTAGCCGCAGTCAGGTGAAATATGGAAGATTTGCGTTCTCGAATTGAACGATCATTTGAGTCCCTGTCCCATTTGTTGTTCAAATACAAATGGCTGGTAGTTTTTTTTATGCTTGGCTTCATCGGGATTCTGGCCATGCAGATCCCTAACATAATTGTCGACACCTCAACCGAGGCATTATTTTTCAAAGACGACCCTGAAATGGTCAAATATGATCAGTTCCGAGATCAGTTCGGCCGTGATGAGATAGTTATTGTCGCAATTAAAACCCCGGAAGTTTTTTCCATACCGTTTTTACAGAAACTGCGGGTCATTCATGGGGAGCTTAAAAAAAACGTACCGCACCTTAATGACATTACAAGTCTTGTAAATGTAACTGCTGTAAGGGGTGAAAAAGATGAACTGATTATTGAAGAATTGATGGAGGATTGGCCTGGAAAAGAGGCCGACATGAACGATTATATCGACTTCATTAAGGCCTATGCTATGCCCCATCAGTTGTATCGTAATTATCTTCTGTCTGAAGACGGGAAATTTACTGCGATCATTTTAGAGTCGGATGTTTATTTTGGTCTGTCGGATCAGTCTGCATCAAGTGATATGGATGCAGACTTTGAAACTCCAAATGAAACAGGTGAAACAGACGAAGAAATAACAGATTTCGAGGAGAATTCCTCCGGAGAGAGTGGAAACAGAAAACTGAATGATGTAGAAAAATCAGCCTTTGTGGCAAAAATACTGGAGATAACCCAAAAGTATGATAATGAAGATTTTCAGATATACGTTGCCGGGGGGCCGGTCCTTTCATTTTCTATCAACAAGAGGATGCAAAAGGATGTTCCCCGTTTCACGGTACTTGCGGTAATCACAATCTTTTTTCTGCTGTTTGTCCTTTTTCGAAGAGTTTCCGGTGTATTGCTTCCTTTGATAGTGGTAATCCTTTCCATGATTTCAACTCTGTCTCTTTTCGCCATTTTTGGAAGACCGTTTACCGTGATTACCCAGATTATTCCGTCTTTTATTATTTCCGTAGGGGTTTGCGCCTCGGTCCACCTTCTTGCAGTTTTTTATCGCAGGCTTTTATCGGGGGCAAGCAAGGAGGATTCAATGGCTTATGCCATGGGGCATTCCGGCCTGGCGATAGTGATGACCAGCATGACCACGGCCGGGGGTCTTTTGTCCTTTTCCGGAGCAAAAATTGCGCCCATTGCAGATCTTGGGATTTTTGCCGCATCCGGGGTAATGCTGGCATTATTATACACTCTTTTGCTGCTGCCTGCTCTCATTGCCATTTTTCCGGTGCGCCGCAAAGAGGAAAAAAGAAATTATTCCGTCATTTTTTTTGATCGCATGCTGATTGGAGCAGGGAATTTTGCTACAAGAAGGCCATGGTTTGTGTTAACCCTGACAGGTGTAATACTGGTTATAGCGGCATATGGGGTTGCGCAACTTCGGTTTTCCCATAATCCCGTTGCCTGGTTTCCAAAGGATGATCCGTTTCCGAACAGTGTGAAAGTTATCGACAAGGGATTGAAAGGCAGTATGGTCCTTGAGGCAGTGGTGGATACAAAGCAAAAAAATGCCCTCTTCCAGCCTGATGTCATGAACAGATTGGAGGCATTCAATCGCGCTGCTGAAAATATTACTGAGTCCAATATTTTTATCGGCAAAACCATATCTGTGGCAGATACCTTAAAGCAAATTCACAAATCGTTAAATGCCAATGATGATGAATTCTATCGTATTCCCCAAGATAGCGAGCTGATTGCCCAGGAATTTATTCTATTTGAAAACGGGGGCACAGATGACCTGGAAAACCTGATCGACAGCCAATACAGTAAAGCCCGTATTACCATGAAACTGCCGTGGGAGGATGCTAATGCATATACCGGTATTCAGAAAAAAATCATCTCCCAATTGGAGAAAACATTCCAGGGTGTCGGTACAGTGACCATTACAGGTATGATCGCCTTGCTAACCCGAACCATTTACAATGTTATTGTTACCATGATGTCCAGCTACATCATTGCCGGCGTGGTGATCACAGTTATGATGATTCTTCTCCTTGGAAATTTAAAGTACGGATTGATCAGTATGATTCCCAACTTGCTGCCGGTGATCATTGCAATGGGCCTTATGGGATATACAGGGATGACTCTGGATCTGTCCAATATCCTGATTGGCAGCATCATCATTGGTCTGGCAGTGGATGATACGGTTCATTTTTTTCACAATTTCCGGCGGTATTATATGAATACCGGCAATGTGAAATTTGCAGTACAGGAGACACTTTTAACCACTGGAAGGGCGTTGCTTTTTACAAGCCTGGTCCTTGCAAGCGGATTTTTCCTTTTTGTGGCCTCGGATATGATTAATCTAATTAATTTCGGATTGATTGCCAGCCTGGCAATTGCCACCGCATTGCTGGCGGATATTATTCTTGCCCCGGCCCTGATGGTGGTTTTTTCGCCGCCAGACAAACCATTAGATGAATCATTCTCAAAATAAGTTATGTTCTATTGCCAACAGATCGCTGCCTGAACACCTCATACATAATAACGGCCCCTGCTGCCGAGGCATTCAGGGAACCGAGTGGTCCATGCTGGGGAATTGAAATGACAAGGTCGCAGTTTTTTTTAACAAGCGGTCGTATCCCCTTTCCTTCGCTGCCGATAACCATGGCCAAGGGAACGGTGAGGTCTGTGGAAAAAACGGAATTTTTTGTAAGCATATCTGTTCCTATTATCCAGACATCCTTTTGCTTCAACTTTATGATGGCATCTGTAATGTTGGTCACTTGGGTTAGCAGTATATGCTCCAAAGCGCCGGCTGATGCCCTGGAAACCGCCGGCGTGGGCGGTGCTGCCCTGTTTTTTGGAATGACAACTGCATTCACGCCTGTACAGAGTGCTGTCCTGAGGAGAGCCCCGAGATTTTGCGGGTCCTGAATTCCGTCTGCGATGAGCAGAAAACTTTTAGAATTTAAAGATGCGGTTATTTTATAAAAATCTTCAACAGGGTATTGGCTGACAAGCGCACCCACACACTGGTGTAAGTCGGATCCTGTTTTTGATTTAAGCTGCGTGGCCGGGATGTCTTTGACAGGTATTCTGTTTTTATCCGCGAGTTCTTTTATCGAAAATATTCGTTTTGATGAAGCACCTTCTTTGGATATGTAAATTTCATGAAAATCTCTTCTTCCGGCTTTCAGGGCTTCTTTAACAGAGTGAATGCCGAATAGTATTTCTGTCTTAGGGTTTTTTTTCATCAATAATTAAAGTCAGTTCATTAATCGTCTTTTCAAGGTCATCATTAATAATAATGTGCTGATACATGTCTTTTTTATCTATTTCTTTTTTTGCATTTTCAAGGCGTTTATCAATAATCTCTTTACTATCCGTGCCTCTTGATTCCAGCCGACTTCTTAATACATCAAAGGAAGGGGGCATGATAAATATGGTGATGCTTTCAGGGTATCTTCGCACAATCTGTTTCGCACCCTGAACATCGATGTCAAGCAGTATATCCCGCCCGGCGGACAGGTTTTCACTGATAAACGATGCATGGGTGCCGTAATAGTGCCCATGCACTTTTGCCCACTCTGCCCAGCTGTTGTTTTCTATATGTTTTTTAAACTCATGTTCTGAAATAAAAAAATAATCCTCTCCTTCTTTTTCATCATGCCGTGGTGCCCTGGTGGTATAAGATATTGAATATGCAAGATTGTCAAAGTGCTTGACTATAGCATCACACAGAGTTGTTTTTCCTGCTCCTGACGGAGCTGATACGATAATCAGTTTTCCGGGAGAGTGTTGTTCCATAGGATACGTTATTCTGTTTTGTCCTTTAGCGCTATAAAACGCTGGGATATTGTTTCAGCCAATATGGCTGAAAGAAATATATGATTGCTGTCAGTTATGATAATGGCACGGGTTTTTCGACCGAAAGTGGCGTCAATCATATGTCTCGATGCCTTTGCCTCATCTTTCACGCGTGTCATGGGTTGGGAATTG
>CAZTYY010000079.1:0-13590 GCA_964617785.1 uncultured Desulfobacterales bacterium
GTTGGCTTTAAAGGACGAAACCGTTAAAGTCACAATTGCTCTCAGCAAAGCCAGTATTGAGTTTTTTAAAAACGAGTCAAAAAAATATAATACACCGTATCAGAAAATGATTCGCAGGCTATTGGATGAATACACGGCTCATCAATCGTAATTTTTCCATAACCCCTGCATTAACGCTGACAGTTGGCAAGTTGGGTTGAATGCAATGAAACCCAACATTATATATGAAACTAATAAAATACGTTGGGTTGCGCTTTGCTTAACCCAACCTACATTTCTATCTATTTTTAAATTCCGGTTTTTTCTTTTTGCTGTCCTGATTTTCGTGTATAATAAATTTTTTCATTTTGATTTTGATGGTCAGCACAGGATAAAAAGCTTTAATTCACAAAGATGAAAGGATAAAACAAACAAACATGAATAATACGCATATAATAAAAGTCTCCAAAGAGTTGGGGCTTAATGAAAAACAGATACAGGCAACATCTGTTCTATTCGAAGATGGGGCAACCATACCGTTTATTGCCCGGTACAGGAAAGAGGCCACCGGAAGCCTTGATGAAGTCGAAATAGCTGCGATCAGGTATGCTCTCGAAAAATTAAAAGAATTGGACGCCAGGCGTGACGTTATATTGAAATCACTTGAGCAGAATGGCCACCTGACCGATGAACTCAAAGAAAAAGTAATGGCCGCAGACTCACTTCCTGTTCTCGAGGATATCTACCTCCCGTATAAACCGAAACGGAGAACAAAAGGGATGGTGGCAAGGGAAAAAGGCCTTTTGCGCCTTGCTGAAATGATATTCGAGCAAAACTCTATCGACCCCTTTAAGGCAGCCGAGGAATTCCTGGATCCTGAAAAAGGTGTCGAATCTGTTGAAGAGGCGCTTGGCGGTGCACGGGATATCATTGCAGAGATAATTAATGAAGATGAAAAAGCGCGTCTTGCCTTAAGAAGGCTTTTTTCTGACAAAGGCATTATTAAAAGTCAGGTTGTCAAGGACATGGAAACAAAAGGGATCAAATACAAAGACTATTTTGACTGGGAAGAATCTGCCGCTTCTGCACCCTCACACCGGATACTTGCCATGAGACGGGGGGAAAAGGAGGACATTCTTAACCTCACAATGGCACCGCCTGCTGAAGAAGCAATAGAAATTTTAGAGAAAATATTTGTTACCGGAGACGACGAGGATTCAAACCAGGTCAGGATGGCAGCCCATGAGTCCTATAAACGCCTGCTTTCAAGATCCATGGAGACAGAACTTCGCATCACACTCAAAGAAAAAGCTGACGCAAAAGCGATAGATATTTTTGCCGAAAACCTTCGCCAGCTTTTGCTCGCTCCTCCGCTTGGACCAAAAAATGTAATGGGAATCGACCCTGGTTTTAGAACAGGCTGCAAACTGGTATGCCTGGATCAACAGGGAAAACTGCTTTGTCATGAAACAATTTTTCCGCACACGTCAAAACATAAAATCACTGAAGCTGAAGAAACAATAAAAAAACTGTGCGACCAATATCAAACAGAAGCCATTGCCATCGGAAACGGTACTGCAGGAAGAGAGACGGAAGCGTTTATAAACACCATACTATTTGAAAAAAAACCTATTGTTGTTATGGTCAATGAAAGCGGCGCCTCTGTTTACTCTGCCTCTGAAGCTGCCAGGGAAGAATTCCCAGACCATGACATTACGGTTCGGGGTGCTGTTTCCATAGGCAGAAGGCTGGAAGATCCGCTGTCTGAACTTGTCAAGATTGATCCAAAGTCTATCGGCGTTGGTCAGTATCAGCATGATGTTGACCAGGCAAGCCTCAAGCAGTCGCTTGACGATACGGTGATGAGCTGTGTAAATGCTGTTGGCGTAGATGTGAATCGAGCCAGTGCCCGGCTTTTTAATTATGTGTCAGGGCTTGGCCCGGTACTCGCAGGCAATATCGTGGCCTTCAGGGATGAAAACGGACCGTTCCTTTCAAGGAAAAGCCTTGCTAATGTTCCGCGTCTTGGGCCCAAGGCCTTTGAACAATCCGCAGGCTTTTTAAGAATACGTGAGAGTTCTAATCCGCTGGATGGGAGTGCTGTGCACCCGGAAAGCTATCATATTGTTGACGCTATTACAAAAAATCTTGAATGCACTGTTTCTGATCTGATAAATAGAGAAGAAATACGAAAAACAATAGATCTGTCCCAATATACATCTGATTCCATCGGGCTTCCGACGTTGAATGATATTATGGCTGAGCTGGCAAAACCGGGGCGTGATCCAAGAAAAAAATTCGAGGCGTTTTGTTTTGCCGAAGATATCAATAAAATTGAAGACCTCAAGCCGGGCATGAAAATACCGGGTATTGTAACCAACATAACCGCTTTCGGGGCTTTTGTGGATATTGGTGTTCATCAGGACGGGCTCGTTCATATCAGCAAGCTGTCTGACAGATATGTAAAAGATCCCGCAAAAATCGTTAAGGTGCACCAAAAGGTCTTGGTTACCGTGGAAGATGTGGATTTTGACCGGAAACGAATTGCGCTTTCTATGATAAACAAAAATGTGATAAACAAAAATAAGATAAGCAATAATAAAACTTTGCCGGAAAAAAAAGTGCGAACAAAAAACCCGGGCAAAACAAGCCCAAAAAAAAACCAGAAGAATCAAAAGAATCAGAAAAAATCGGCAGACAATAATTTTAATAATCCATTTCAGGATGCGTTTGGAAAATTATGATGGCAAAGAAAAAAGTTCAAGCCCGGTTTAAATTGGGAGCGCGCAAATTCTGAGGAATGAGGCGTACTAATAGTACGTTGAATGAATTCAGAATGCGGCGCAACACAGAAATTGAATTTTTTTGCGAAGCCAGGGAGATGAACAGTGAAACGTGCGGGACTAGTCGTAAAACCCGATGCAGCGGTAAAGGTCAAGGCTGATGCGTTTGAAAAATGGCTTGTATCGAAAAATGTTGAAGTGATACGAAGGGAGTATAACGGGCCTGATTTTCAGGCGTCAGAAACAAAAAAAACATATGCGCCTTCCGATCTTTTCTGCATATTTGTACTTGGCGGGGATGGAACTTTCTTAAGTGCCGCCCGATGGATAGGAGACAACAGCATTCCGATCCTGGGTGTCAAGTATGGAGACGTTGGTTTCCTTGCAGAAGCTGCTGAACAGAGTCTTCTGACCATTGCCGAAGAGATCATAAACAACAATTTTACCACAGAGAAGAGAACACGCCTTTCCGCCAAGGTAATTCGTGATAATCAAACCATTGCGAATGAGACGGTGTTAAATGACATTGTCATCAATAAAGGAGCACTTGCACGACTTGCTCACATTGATACGTATATAGACGACAATGCCCTCACAACC
The DNA here is from genome assembly GCA_964617785.1 of uncultured Desulfobacterales bacterium. Lineage (GTDB taxonomy): Bacteria > Desulfobacterota > Desulfobacteria > Desulfobacterales > SURF-7 > JAFDJC01. Next base: position 3,363 of record CAZTYY010000079.1, read on the forward strand.
TATAAAAGCGACGGCTTGATTGTTGCCACGCCCACAGGGTCCACAGCATATTCCCTTGCAGCCGGTGGACCGATCATCCATCCTTCCGTGTCAGGCATTATCATGTCCCCTATTTGCCCTTTTACCCTTACAAACCGTCCTCTTATTATTCCGGACACAGCAAAAATTAAAATACAGCTTGCCAAGAAATCGTCTGATATCATGCTGACCTTTGACGGACAGGAAGGCCTTCCCATAAACCATATGGACACCATTTTAATAGAAAAAAGTCTGCACCCGGTTCATGTGGTTAAAATTCCCGGCCAACAATATTTTGACGTGCTCAAGGCCAAACTGAAATGGAGCGGAAGCAGGATTTAAGATAAAATGAAAATCGGCACGGTCAGACTTGACAACAATATTATCCTTGCGCCACTTGCAGGGATTACCAACCTGCCCTTCAGGCTCCTTGCCAAGGAAGCCGGTTGCGGACTTGTCTGTTCAGAAATGCTCAGTTCAAACGGTATAATACACGGATCGAAAAAAACACTTCAACTCTCTTACAGCACACTTGATGAAAAACCTCTTTCAGTTCAAATCTTTGGATCAGATCCTTTTATTATGGCAGAAGCCGCTTCAATAGCAGAGGACTCCGGAGCAGATATCCTCGACATCAACCTTGGCTGCTCTGTAAAGAAAATAATCAAAAGCGGTGCGGGTGTGGCTTTGATGAAAGCCCCGGAAAAGGCGGAGGCTATTTTTAAAGCCATAAAAAAAAACATCGCTATCCCCCTGACTGTTAAAATCCGCTCAGGTTGGGACCGGACCGGACACCAGGCGCTTGAAATGGCAAAAATAGCTGAGGCCTGCGGTGTTGATGCAATAACAGTACACCCCAGAACCGCCACTCAGGGTTTTGGAGGGACAGCTGACTGGCCTTTAATTTCATCTGTAAAAAAGACTGTTTTGATTCCGGTGATCGGCAATGGTGATATTACCTGCCCTGATGATGCCTTGATGATGCTTGCCTCAACCGGATGTGATGGCATCATGATAGGAAGGGCTGCAATCGGAAACCCGCTGATATTCTCCCACATCAAAGCCAGGTTGAACAAAGAAGATGTACCTCTGTTCAATATCGAACAGCATTTTGATATAATGCGGAGATATCTTAACGCTTCAGCAGACTACCTGGGAGAAGTCCGTACATGTCAAATGATGAGAAGCAGACTGGGATGGTTTGCAAAAGGATTACCCCACAGCAGCAAATTTCGTGAATCCATACGACACCTCTCTTCAAGATCAGAGGCTCTGGAACGGATAAGTCTTTTTCAGGCTGCTGTTAAACAGCATTATCATGACCGTGAAAGTGGAGTAATGGCCGACTCGAAAAGCAGTCAATTGGTATAATGCGTAATAACCAGGACTTTCCCCGACAATAATGCTTGAGGGCTTCGTGAAAAGGTCATTTTTAAATGAATTTTGCCAACGCCATAATTCAAAGTTTGCAAAATTAAACCATTTTGTTTAATATCTCATAAGAATTCAAAAAATAGAACGGAGGTAAAAGTCCCGATGGGTAATAGTTTGAAAGATGCGCTTGAAAAGGCAGGCATAAAATCAAGTAAGCGTGAGAATGAACGCAAGAGGAAGCCAAGAGCAAGTGGACGACCTACGGCAATTGAGAAACATCAACAGCAACGTAATTTTTGTGATTGTTGCAAGAGAACTGCCCCCGACGTGGAGTTTTATAAACACAATAATCCAAGTATACAAGCCAGGTGGCTTTGTATAATATGTGCTGACAGGCACTCCATCCCTGATGATACAAGACAAAGTAATCAAAGTGATTTCGCCATGAGAGAGACTTTTCGAAGACGTTACGGAAGAACCAAAAAATTTCCAAGAGCGGGGCATCCTGAGTAAGGGTCAACATGCAATAAATTTCTTGACATCTTTAAAGATACAGTATAGAAAAGTTCTAAATTTCAGTTTCAAAGGGAGAATAGACAGTTGGATTTCACATCTTCAGGCAAATTTTTTTATTTTTATTTCTGGTACTATTATTTTAGCACCGGTCTGCCTGGACGTATGCGCTGAAAAAACTTGACATAGCAAGAAAAAAGCCGCGGGCAGACCAAAAACTCGCGGCTTTTCTATTTCCGGAAAAGGCCGCGGGGACAAACTCCACGGCCTTTTTTTCTGCTAAAAGGAGACAGTATGACGATTATCGGTAAAAAAATTAGAATGGAACGGATTTTAAATCGGAATACAGGTAACACAGTTATCGTACCCATGGATCACGGTATATCCGTAGGGCCTATTGACGGTGTCATTGACATGAAAAAGGCCATACAGAATGTGTCCGAAGGAGGTGCAAACGCCATTGTCGAACACAAGGGCCTGGTCGGAGAAGGACATAGGAAAGGGGGATCGGACATTGGTCTGATCATTCATCTCTCCGCATCCACCAACCTGTCGCCGTATCCGCATGCAAAAACACTTGTATGCACTGTGGAAGAAGCTCTCAAACTTGGAGCAGACGCGGTGTCGATTCATGTCAACCTCGGAAACGGTCAGGAAAAAGAGATGCTGCAGGATTTCGGAAGGGTCAGCTATGAATCCCGCACCTGGGGAATGCCGCTTCTTGCCATGATTTATCCGCGCGGTGACAAGATAAAGGATGAGTACGATGTTAACGTGATAAAGCATGCTGCCCGTGTCGGAGATGAAATGGGCGCGGATATCGTAAAAGTTTCTTACACGGGTAGCCGTGAGTCATTCCACGAAGTAATTGAAGGCTGCTCAATCCCGGTTGTCATCGCCGGAGGAGAAAAAATGGACTCCGACAGGGATATTCTTGAAATGGTAAAAGGTTCCATCGATGCCGGAGGCGCCGGTGTTTCCATCGGACGAAACGTATTCCAGCATAGAAACCCAAAATTGATTGTCAGGGCAATTTCATCTATTGTTCATGAAGGAGCAAGTGTTGATGATGCAATACAATTGCTTGAAGAGTGACGGCTTGTTAAATAATTAAAAATGTTATGAGGATATGAAATGCAAAAAAAAATATGGGTAAAAATAGACCCGTGGGATAAGGATATGGTGACTACCGCCCTTGAAGGCGGAGCAAATGCACTAATGGTGCCCCCGGGATTTAGCCAAAAGGTAAAAGCACTTGGGAAAATTAAGACGATCGCAGAAGACGGGGATCTGAAACCAGGCAAAGATGTCGTTATGTTCACAATTAAAAGTGGAGAAGATGAAGAAGAGATCGTGAAGCTTAGCCGCGACAAAAAAGTCATTCTGGAATGCACCGACTGGACGGTTATCCCTCTTGAGAACCTTATTGCAAAAGGAGCGGATGTCATCGCCCAGGTTCATAGTCTTGCGGAAGCACAAACCGCTTTTGGGATTCTGGAAAAAGGTGTGAGCCAGATATTGTTTCACACAACTGATCCCATGGAACTTAAAAAGGCTCTTACAACGCTTACGGCTGACGAATCGAATATACCTCTTCAGGAAGCTGAAATCATTGAAGTCAAAACACTTGGAATGGGAGACCGGGTGTGCGTTGACACCTGCACATCGATGAACATGGGCGAAGGAATGCTTATCGGCAACAGTAGCAGCGCCCTGTTTCTGGTCCATTCCGAAAGTGTAGAAAATCCCTATGTGTCTCCAAGGCCGTTCAGAGTGAATGCCGGTGCTGTGCATGCTTATACGAGGGTGCCCGGAGGAAAAACAAGATATCTTTCAGAACTTTCTGCCGGAGACCCGGTTCTTATTACAGATTTCAAGGGAAAATCGACTACCGGCATTGTCGGAAGACTGAAAATTGAAAAACGCCCGCTAATGCTGATAACTGCATCTGTTGCAGGAAGTAGCATTACGACAATTCTTCAAAACGCTGAAACAATCCGCCTGACCGATCCTAAAGGAAATCCAATATCGGTTGTAAGTTTGAAACCAGGCGACAAAGTACTTGCAGCGGTAGAAGAAGGCGGCAGACATTTCGGCCATAAAATCGAAGAGACAATAACTGAAAAATAAGGCCACAGACCATGGATAAAATGGATAAAATAGAAAAAAAAGGAAATTCGTCTGATTCATATATTGACCAGATAAGGGATGACATCGATAAAATAGATAAAAATCTCCTTGAACTTATCAATCAACGACTTCGGCTTGCAGGGAAAATCGGCGCCCTGAAGGAAAAAGACGGTGCTGAAATTCTATGCACCAAACGGGAAAGCAAAATCCTTAAACAGCTTTGTGATATTAATGCCGGCCCTCTGGCAGAAAAGTTACTTTGCCATATCTTTACAGATATCATGTCTGCCTCAAGAGAAATCCAACGGCCCCGCAAAATAATTTACCTGGGACCCGAGGCAACATTCACGCACATTGCTGCAATGGAGCATTTCGGCCGGTCTGCGGAATTTATTCCCCGCCCAACCATCAAGGATGTATTCCTTGAAGTAGAAAGAGGGAAAAGTGATTACGGTGTTGTTCCGGTGGAAAATTCCATTGAAGGTTCTGTCAATTATACCCTTGACCTTTTTTTTGACTCGAATTTAAAAATCTGCGCTGAAAGATATCTGACAATCTCTCTTGATCTTCTTTCAAAGACAGGAAACATCGAAGATATCCGTGTTATCTATTCACACCCCCAACCTGTCGGACAGTGTCGCAGATGGGTAAGGGAACATCTAGGCAGTGTCAATATAGAAGAATGCAGCAGTACATCATATGCCGCACGGAAAGCAGCAGGGAAACCGGATGCGGCGGCCATTGCCAGCAGTAAAGCTGCTGAGCTTTATAATCTTCAAGTTGTTGCTTCCAGGATAGAAGATCAGTCCAGAAATACTACACGATTTCTTGTGATAGGAAAAAACCCTGTCAGCAGAACCGGAGAGGATAAAACATCCATCATGTTTTCAGCGCCACACATCCCGGGTGCCCTTTACAAAGTACTTGAGCCGATTGCAAAATCAGGCATCAATATGCTAAAACTGGAATCAAGGCCTGCAAAACATGAAAACTGGAGTTATTTTTTCTTTGTTGACCTTGAAGGCCATATGGATGACCCTGAAGTGCGTGAAACGATTGAAGGCATGAATAAAATCTGTCTGTTTCTTAGGGTTTTGGGATCATATCCAAGGGCAAAACAATAGCAAAGATATAAAAAGCGTCATCAAAACAAGGAGCTCAAATGGACGCACAAACATTATTATATGGTTTAATAGGAGATCCGGTTTCACACAGCCTGAGTCCTGTCATGCATAACAAGGCATTCAGGCAGATTGGATACAATGGCGCCTACCTGGCTTTTCAGATTAAGTATCTTGGACCTGAAACAATATCCGGTATAAAGGCCCTCGGAGTAAAGGGTTTAAGCGTAACCATACCCCATAAGGTTGCTGTTATGGATCTGATTGACGAGATCGATGAAACCGCAAAAAATATCGGCGCCGTGAACACGATTGTCAACGACAATGGAAAACTGTCAGGTTCCAATACAGATTGCATCGGAGCAGTAAAAGCACTCCAGGAGAAAACCCAGATCGCAGGGAAGGAGGTTGTAATGATCGGTGCGGGCGGTGCGGCAAGAGCTGTAGGATACGGCATTCTGTCAAAAGGCGGAAAATTGAAAATTGTCAATATTCTTAAAGATGAAGGTGAAAACCTTGCCAGAGACCTTGATGTATCATACTATCCGCTTTCTGATTTTAAAAAGCTCGACTATCAGATACTGGTAAACACGACACCTGTGGGGATGGCTCCGGATACGGATGCCATGCCGGTGCAGCCAAAAGACTTGAAAAAAGGTGCCGTAGTCATGGATATTATTTATAACCCTTTAAAAACAAAACTTTTAAAGGAAGCAGAAAAAATAGGATGCCCTACTGTAGACGGCGTATCGATGTTTGTGTTTCAGGGTGTTGCTCAGTTTGAATTGTGGACCCAACAAAAAGCGCCGGTTGACCTGATGCGGCATACCGTTCTTGAATCACTTTAATCGAATAGCGACATATATGAAAAAAATCAGCACAAAAGAAATAAAAGATAATACGGTTTCAATGCCGGGTTCCAAGAGCTATACGCATCGGCTGCTTATAGCCTCTGCTCTTTCAGATGGTAGGTGCCTTGTTAAAAATATACTGAAAAGCGAAGACACGCTTCTAACTCTTGGAGCACTGAAGCAGATGGGAATTAAAGCAGAGGATACTGAAGAGGGACTTCGTGTTGAAGGATCAAAAGGAGTACTTAAACCTTCAAACAAACCTATTTATCTCGGAAATTCCGGAACTTCAATGCGGCTTTTAACCGGCGTGGCAGCTATTGGCAAAGATGCCTATACATTAACCGGAACAGACAGGATGCATGAGCGTCCGATACAGGATCTGATTGATGCACTGAGGATGATAGCAATTCCAATCAAGTCTCTTGGCAGCGGCGGATGCCCGCCTGTTGAAATCAGAGGCTCAAGAATAAAGGGGGGGAAGGTATCGTTGAGGTGTGATACCAGCAGTCAGTTTCTTTCATCTCTCCTTCTTATCGCACCTTATACTGAAAAAGGGCTCGATATCACTGTAACTCACGGTCCTGTTTCAAAACCGTATATCGACATGACCGTCGATATTATGGAGCAGCTGGGCGTAAGCGTCAGTCGGGACGGATACAATTATTTTCATGTTCCAGGAGAGCAGGTGTATCGTCATGGTACCTATACGGTTGACCCGGACTGTTCACAAGCCGGGTATTTCTGGGCTGCTGCGGCAGTGACAAAAAAAAGAATCAAGGTCAACCATATTACAAAGGATTCACGGCAGGGAGATGTGCGCTTTGTCGACGTTCTTGAAAAAATGGGATGCCGGGTCGAGCATGAGAAGGACGGCATTGCCGTTACAGGAGCAAAACTCAATGCCGTGAATATCGATATGTCTGATATGCCGGATATCGTTCCCACGCTTGCCGTTGTGGCGGCTTTTGCCGAGGGAACAACCAAAATAGAAAATGTGGCACATCTTAAGGAAAAAGAGAGCGACAGACTGGGCAGTGTTGCCCATGAACTCAATAAAATGGGGATTAAAGCAGAAGCAAATGATACCGGCCTGATTGTTACAGGCGGCAGGCCGCATGGCGCGGTTATCAATACATATGATGATCACCGGATGGCCATGAGTTTTGCGGTTGCCGGCCTTGTTGTTCCTGATATACAGATAATGGATGAAAGATGTGTTGAAAAATCTTTTCCTGACTTCTGGGATGTTTTTGAAAGGCTGTATGCATAATGAATATTTATCTCACAGGATACAGGTGTACCGGAAAAACGACCATCGGAGCTCTACTTGCAAAAAATATAGAATGGCAGGTTGTAGATGCTGACGAAATGCTGGTAAAAGATGCCAAGGCTACGGTTTCCGATATCGTGGCTGACCAGGGATGGGATGTTTTCAGGAAAATGGAAAAATTGATTATAAGCCGCATTGGACAACTGGATCAACATGTCGTTGCCACAGGCGGCGGGGCTATTTTGAATAATGAAAATGTGGAATGCATGAAAAAGACGGGCATAGTTGTCTGGCTTAAAGCAAGGCCTGAAACCATCCAGAAACGGCTGGAGGCAGATTATAACACCGAAGAGCAGAGACCATCCCTTACATCAAGCGGCCTTTATGATGAAATAGAGGAAGTTCTTAATATCAGAAACCCATTGTATGAAAAAGCAATGGATTTTTCAGTCGATACAGACGACAGAGATATTTCCGATATATGCAATACTATTATTGAGGAGCTAAAATGCCGGGAAATACAATAGGATCTGCTTTGAAGGTCACAACATGGGGAGAATCGCACGGAAAAGGTGTGGGTGTCGTTATTGACGGCCTTCCGCCAAAAATCGCCCTTGATGAAACAGTTATCCAGTCGATGCTAGATCGAAGACGACCCGGCACTTCAAGCGCCAGCACAACAAGAAAGGAACCTGACCGGGCAATCATTATGTCCGGTGTATTCGAAGGCCTGACAACCGGCACACCTGTCATGATTATGATACACAACCAGGATGCTGACGCTTCTGCATACAAACCTTATGCAGATCTCTACAGACCCGGGCACGGCGACATTAGTTATCAGGCAAAATACGGCATAAGGGACTGGCGCGGAGGCGGTCGTGCTTCAGCAAGAGAGACAGCTGCCAGAGTCGCAGCTGGCGCAGCGGCGGGAGCTTTTTTAAGTAAAGAAAATATCAGCGTTACCGCCTTTACTGTTCAGCTTGGCAATGTAAAAGTTAATCAAATCGACCCGGATATGGCAAATCAAAATGCTTATCTTTGTCCTGACCCGGAAGCTGCCGAAAAAATTGAAACCCTGGTTGCTGAGACAAGAAAAAAAGGAGACTCTCTGGGAGGGATCGTCGAGATAAGAGCCCATGGTGTTCCCGCGGGACTCGGAGACCCTGTTTTTGACAAATTGGACGCTGATCTTGCAAAGGCACTAATGAGCATCGGCGCTGTCAAAGGTGTTGAAATCGGTGCGGGATTCAAAGCTGCGAATCTTCTTGGTTCGGAAAATAATGACCCTATTATTCCCGGCGGTTTTGAAACAAACAATTCCGGTGGCATCCTGGCAGGCATATCAAACGGCGATGAACTTATCATGAGGGTAGCAGTCAAACCAATTCCTTCGATTACAAAACAGCAGAAAACAATAGATAAATCAAACAGCCCGGCCACGATATCCATAAAAGGACGACATGATATCTCGGCAATACCGCGTATAAACGTTGTCTGTGAAGCAATGGTTAAAATTGTTCTGGCAGACCACCTGCTTCGTCAGAGGGCCATATCATGACAGAATATACTATAGGAATCATCGGCGGAACCGGAAGTATGGGGCAGTGGTTTAACTCTTTTTTTAAGAAAGCCGGACATAGAGTGCTTATTTCAGGACGACAGACCGCCATTACTACAGAAAATGTTGCTGAAACATGTGACATCGTAATCATAAGCACGCCAATAGATGCGGCAATTCATATCTGTGAAAAAATTGGACCGCTGCTTTCCGAAAATCAGCTGTTAATGGACTTTTGTTCTTTAAAGGAACGGATTGTAAACAAAATGGCAGAGTCCACTCGTGCGGCTGTTATCGGCACGCACCCGATGTTCGGACCGTGTACCGAGTCTATTAAGGGCCGTAACTTTGTAATCTGTCCTGTAAAAAACAGCCGCTGGGTCGACTGGCTGGAGAATTTGTTGTCAGAAAAAGGAGCTGAAGTGACCCGGATGGATCCTGCAGTGCATGACAGGAATATGGCTGTGGTTCAGGGATTGACGCACCTTCTTACCATATGCATGGGGAAGACACTGCAAAAACTTGACATGACACCAAATCTTATTAATTCCTGTTCAACACCCATCTTCAAGTTGAACATGGATCTTTTGGGCCGTCTCTTTTCACAGGATCTCGATCTATATTCAAACCTGATCGGTAAAAATGCATACATGAAAGACGCATTGGAAATTTTCAGCAATGCACTGAATGAAGTAGAAGAATGCATTCTCCACGGAAGTAATGGTGAAAAAAGAGCATATCTTGAAGAGATAAGAGAGTTCCTTGGCGATTTCTGCCAAACCGGCTTTGTTGAAAGCAATAAAGCGCTGAACATTATTTACTCAGACGAAAGAACAGACAAGGGGCCAGTTAACGAACCGGTTTAAGAGAACATTTGCCTTTTTTGATTTCATTCGTTTTAGCAGGTTTTATTAAATTTCCCCACAAAAATCCCACACACAAACTTTGATAGATGGCAGAGTAACAGACTCAGACTTTGAGGAAATCACAATTTCAGTGAACGTTTAATTTGATTGGATTTCATTATCATATATTAGGCTTTTTATTCAGTGAGTTTGCTTTGATGGGCTTTTGCGAACTGGAAAATATCAAAACCTCGGGCGTCCCTCAATTTCATGAGATAGGATTTTCATATATCAATCCTCCCATATTAAAATTCACTGATATTTGACAGGAGTTTATAAAAAAATTGAGGTGTATCAAATCAATATGTTGTATTTTAAGATATCTCTGATATAGCTTAAAAAAATTATTTTGAATCCATACTACATCACAGTTGAGTTCAACTATATACAGCACACCTCTTGTTCTGCTTTTAAATGATTTTATAACTCAAGAATAGCTCCAGTATTCTTTAATATATCGGTTCTCAAGTATCATGTAAGCA
>CAZTYY010000080.1:0-13479 GCA_964617785.1 uncultured Desulfobacterales bacterium
AAACTTGAAGGCGGAAAGATGTAGGTCCAGCTCATGATCGAAAATTGGACAGATGACGATATCTGGTGTGAAGTCCAGACAATATTTAAAGATCAATCCGGTTTCGAGATTGAAAAAACCAATTTTGCGCCGGTTCTTTTTAAGCGTAGACAGGTTAACAACTATCAGACCAACTCGATTTCAGCTGATGCAGAAGATTTTAATATAATAATCAGAGGGAAGTAGCATTTATAAGTTATGCGCATGATCCGCCATTTTGCAGATAGGCATATTGTTGCTCGCTAATCATAATTTTTTTCAAGGAGATGACCATGATCACGGTTAACCGGAAAGTAGTAAGATGTTGTTTATATCTATCATTGTTCACCTTATTGTTGACACTGACGGATAAAGTTGAAACTGCTTGGAGTATTTCTGAAGACCCGAATTATGGCCAATCTTATATCGAAGACTCTAAAAAAGAAAAAAAGTCTGAAAGGCAATTTTTGCGCAAAAGAATAGCGGTTGCGCGTATTAACGATGGCACGATTGTTGAGGGAAGCCCTTTTGGAGAACTCAAAACAATTCAGGTAAAACAAGAAAATGGTACATACACTGAAAAGCAGGTAATTGTTCAAAATGATGACAATCAAAAGCAATCAAAAATTGGGCGCATCATGAATGGTTTTACAGAGAGGTTGCTAACAAATTTATTTGAAACAGAAAGTTTTATTGTCATTGAAAGGGAAGATATACATAAAATCATCAGGGAACAGGACTTTCAGAAAAATGGCAGGGTTTCCGAAGAAACAATTGTTAAAAGCGGGAGGATATTAGGTGCCCAATATCTCGTAACGGGATCAATTTTTATAGCTTCAGGCGAAGAAAAAAAAGATGAGGATGAGAATAACGACTGGCATCGGTTTCCAAATACTAATTGGTCTGCAAAACATAAGTATGAAGACAAACCAAAAAAACACAAATTCCCTGGTTCGAATAAGTGGTATAAAGATAAAGACAAAGAAAGGGAATTTGAAGAAAAAGAAAAGGGTAAGATTAAAAACCGCGTGAAAGATGAGGAAGGTTTTTATTCTTTGCATATACGCGTCTACGATGTGACGACCAGTCAGGTGGTTGCGGCATCTCGTATCGTCGGAGAGTCGCAATGGAGCCTGATAGATGGCGCGGTAAACAATATTGTCAAATTGTTAAAGCAGGAACCATGGAAAGGAAAAGTTACAGATATTGTCGGAAACAAAGTATACTTTAGTGGTGGTAAAGATGTGGGAATGGAATCTGGTAGAATTCTAACTATCGTAACAAGGGGCAAACCGATCATTGACCCAGATGAAGGTTTTGTCCTTGGTTACATCGAAAACGATATTGGTAAAATTAAAGTGACTAAGGTTAAACAAAAATATTCTATTGGAGAAGTGATGTCTAAAACAACTAAAATAAAAGCCGGTGATATCTTGAGACCGCAGGAAGGAGATTATGTCGTAGACGATAATCCCAATAAAGATACCGATGGTTAAAAAGGGATGATAGTGTTTTTCAATTTGAACGAACCGGCAAAGCCCGGTACCCGTTAGCATCCGTTTGGTTATCCCAACGCTTAATGCCACTGGTGAAAGTGAAATAAGCACCCCCTGATCCAGAATTACGTGTGTCGGATATCCACAGGTAACCAGATGTGATTTTTATTAACTCCTTAATATGATATCCGTATCGAGTTTTTTTGCTTTGAGAATGAATCCTTGTTATTTCATCATGACTCGGCAACCGCCAATCTGAATACCCTCCGCCTCGATAATTTTGACAATAGCTATTTGCATTATACCAGTTAATATCTTTCCCATTGTCTTTTTCAGCCCACATCAAACCTGTACGTGTATCCAGAACAGTGCCATTATCATAGGCAATAAAATGGCCGTCTCTTTCAACCTCAGTGCCACGGACATCATCAGTGAAAGATAAAGTTGATGTGGCCACCTGCTCCTTCAGACGAACATTCGAACCTCTTTCTTCGCCGGCAGAACCGGAACTTGCTAATATGAAAATAAACGCCCCGCCCTGATCTCCTGTATTTCTAATTGGACTACATCGTGGAGTCTGCTCGGAATTGTTACTTACGATAGGAGCTATGAGTGTATATATTTCCTGTATAGAAAGAAACGGTTTCTCGTTTTTTCTAAGTTCTTTCAATAGTTGATAGGCAAACACACTATTATTGCCAGTACCTTCATCTGCCACCGGTGTTTTATTGCCTGAAGTCATACCCCATCTGCTTTTTTCTAAGTAAAGATTTAAATAATACTTGTCGTTTATCAATGGCGGCAATGCCCTGGCTTGCCCAAATAGCGTACCGGAATAACACGAATCAGATATGAGAAGAACATGGCGTGCTTTCATGCTGCGCATAGCTTTTTGTACCTGCACATTATCCAGATAGGTTACTGGGTCCCCACCCCTGGCGTCTGCAGGTATCCACCAACCATCATTATATTGTCTGTCCAAATCGCCATGACCCGCATAATAGATCAAAACACTGTCATTTTCTGTTGCGGTGTAAGCCAAATCTCTCAATGCGTTATAGATGGCCTTTTTTGTCGCCTTACTATTAAAAAGGGTTGTTACAGTAAATCCGTATTTGGTTTTTAATATTTTCGCTATTTCCCTGGAATCATTAAATGCAGTCGCAAGATCCGGTATTTTTGCATCTTTATAATCATTTATACCGATAACAAGGGCCTTATATTTTCCCACCTTTCCGCTATGATGACTCAAATCAGAAACCACTGTTAGTCCGCGGTCAGAATATGTAAAATTTGGAAAAACCAATATTGAACTGCAAAAGCATAAAACAAAATGAGATGCTTTATTCAAAATAGCCTCCGTTTTTTTGCCATATAATCGTTAAGAATACAAATATGACCTGTCTTTATTAATGTGAAGGACTTTAATAGTGTGTTTAATCAATTTTAATGTATTTTTCAATAATAATTGGAGTCAGTTTGATAAAACATAGCATAAATTAGTAATGTGGTCATAGTTTAAAAAGTGTAGAAAATCAGTTTTCAATAAAAAGCATTTAAGTTTTTTATCAAACAGTCGATTAAATATAAAGGTTTATTGGGATTAGGAAGCCAACCACTGGCATTTCCCCTTACATGTAAAAAACCGCTTAAAAAATCAGGAGAAGAAAATGAACCGGAATATCGATAACTGCTTAAACCATTGCCGGCAGCAGGCCTGGATTCCGAATGACTTCCCGAATGATTCCATAGAAGGAAAAAAAAATGCTGTTCAGCAGGAGACTTCTTATTCTTACCAGTCATATGAAGCTGTAAAAGTTGAATATGTAAATCTGAACAGTTCTTCAGGCCAGGAAGCATCTCTGGATCATTTTTTTAACAGGCTGCGGGATTCTCTTGGTAAAATGATTGATTTTGACTCACCGAAATCATCAATTCCCTATCAGAATGATAGTTCTCCTGAAAGCTTTGCCGGTGGCATACTGCGACGTATTTATGCGCAGTTTATGAGCATGGAAGCATCCTTTTTCGGTCAGTCCGGGAAACCGATACAACCTGAAACGGCCTCTATCGAGGCGGCTCCTTCAGAGAGTAATGCTGTTGCGATTACAGAGATTGCTCCAGAGGCTATAACTGAACCTGAGCCTGTGCCTCCTGTTGCCGAAGAAGTGACTGTTTCCCAGCCGGCGCCTGCTCTGGAGCCTGAAAACACAAGCATGGAAATCGTTTCTCAAAATGATGCTGAAACACAGGTTGATCCTGTTGCGGAAGCCGCACAGGCAAATGCAGTTAATACGATAAAAAATGAGTTTCTTGGTGATATTGAAAATGGTGTTGAAAGCGGCTACCAGGGAACAGTTTCTGACCTTACAGCAGCAAATTATCCTAAAAAGTTTATGGAAATTGTTGATGAGGCAAATCGCCTGATTAAAAAAGGGATCCAATCTCTTCGTCATAAAGAGGACAATGCGTCTCCAGTGAAAGCTAATCGTCTTTTTATGAAAGGTTTCAGTGAATCCAAGGATATAAACCTTGAGATACTCACCCGGGACGGTGACTTGGTGACAATCGACATTGGTGTTGAAAAAGCGTCTGAACGGATTCGTTATAAATATTCTGATGGGGATCAAATAGTCCGCGGGAAAGTGAAGTTTGATTCTCTCCAACAGTCACTTGAGTTTTCCGTAAACGGAGAATTGGACGCAGAAGAGCTCGAAGCGATCAGCAGTCTGATTAACGATATTGCTTCCCTTGCCGACACCTTTTACAAAGGAGACATGGGGGCTGCCCTGTCTCAGGCAGCTGAAATCGGTTTTGATTCTGAAGAGCTTTCAGGGTTCACCCTGGATATGTCATATCAAAAAACCTCCTATAAAGCGCTTATGAAACAAAAACCTAATCCTGCTGCAGTGGAAGGAAATATGAACGGGCAATCTCCTTTTGCAGAATATATTCGAAAAGCAATCGAAGATGTAAAAAATATTTCCAGCCATCAGGCACTTAATTTATTTGAAAATCCCCAGAAAGTTTTCAGTGATATTTTCAAGGCAATAACAGAGCAGATTGAAGAGGCAACTCCTGCTGCTGAAGCACCGACAACCGATTTTATATCCGGTCTTACGCAGGAACTGTTTTCATAATTATTTATATCCCTTCTCTTTTCCATATCCTGCCCTATCTTCTTCAAAAACCATTTTTCATAAAATTTTTGACATTACCATATCTTAATTGTTATTGAACAACTCACCCGTTATTATATATGGAATTCCGGGGACAGTATATGTATTTCATTTCTATTTTGGCTTTTTTATGCGGAATCTGGAGAAATACATATACTGTCCCCGGAATTAGATTCTTATCAATATCAAACTTAACCGGTGAAGCCATGAAAAAAAGAAACTGGAAACCACTTGCCGAAAACAATTTAAAAGATATCAGGCAGATGTTTAACCTTATTTTTCCTGACAAAGAATATGGTGACCTTGCTGAAACGATTTCCGACTACTGGGTTAAAATACTCAAAGACGTCTGGGAAAACAAAGCCGATGCAATCAAAGAAAGAGATTTAAAATTCAAGCCATCTGATCCTTTATCGAGAATTCGACAAAATACGGTGGTCATCTCCTATGCTGACAGTGTCACCAAAAAAGGTGAAAAATCCTTAGTCACTTTGGACAATTTTTTAGGAAAATATTTTCCGGCTGTTCGCGGCATGCACATGCTTCCTGCCTGCGAGGTAGCCGAAGATCGGTTTAATGACGGATTCTTTTCACAGATCGTCCGCGATCAAATTCATGATACTTTTGGAACCAACCAAAATTTTTCAGAGATGATGGAAAAATATTATTCCATGGCTGATTTTGTTTTAAATCATGTGGATATCAACAACCCGATGTTTCAGGCCTACCTGAATGGTGATGATGAAAAAAAAGACTGTTTTTATATTTACAAAAAAGAGGAATACCAGAACCATTGTGCTCAAGGTGACTTTGATCAAATTTTCCGGCCACGACCCTTCCCGCTTTTTTCTGTTTTCAGAAAAAAACCTGAGGATGAAAAATATAAAAATTTAAGCCATGCTGAAAAGGTTGTTGAGATGCAAACCTGTTTTAAGCATAGTGATCTGCCGGAACCAATTATCAGCCTGCTTTCAGTTTTCAATAAGATTAAAAATGATCAGATGTTACTGGCCGAAGACTACCGTCATATTGTAAACTTCAGGGATTATCTCAAAAAGCATACTGATATTGATCCGGAAACTATTTTTACGGTATCGATAATCCAAGAAACCCAAAACACACCTTATATTTTTCATGACCGTATTAAAAGCATGGAAGATTTTCTGGAGGCAGTGGGATACAGCAAAGATTCCGCCCTGGAATATGCCTCAATCTACCGGCAGTTTGACAACGATATTTTCGGCGAAGAAATACGGGCTCTTACAACATTCAGTCATGTACAGGTAGACCTGAATACGTCGACTTTTCAAGGGCTGAAAATGCTTGCCGATGATTTTTCGTGGTACTTAAGTCTGGATCTTGATATGCTTCGTCTTGACGCGGCCAACTTCGCCTTTAAAAAATGGAAAACAACCTGTTTTGGTTTGCCTGAAGTATCATCTCTGATGAAAATTCTTTATTTTTCAATCGATTCTGTTTCCCCCAGGATTGTTGCCAATCTGGAAGTGAATGACCAGCTCGGCAGCATTTTATCTCAAATGGCTGATAAAAATGCACCGCCGCCGATGATGTATGATTTTCACCTGGCTGGTGTACTTCCTGTTGTTTTTAATACTGGAAATGCAGAAATTCTTTTGCGGATTTTTAAAAAAATTGCCGGCTATGATATCCCTAAAGAAAGCATACGATTCAGCCTGGCTGAAAGCCATGACGGAAAATCAGTTCGGGGAAGCCTTGATATCCTGACACTTGCAGAGAGGCAAATACTGGCTGATACGGTCGAACAAAATAAAGGCAGAGTTAAATACAAAGGAGTTCCTGAAAAACAATCTGCTGTTTCCGAGTTTAAAGAAGTCTGCAATGGCGCCAATATCGATTTTGAAAATTCAAAAAAAAAGCTCTTCAAGCAGGGTGGCCCCTCTGATACGACTTTATATCTTGATGAAAGCATTAGGAACGAATCAGATATTGCCGTCGCACTCGATATCAGCATGGATGACCTTACTGGAAATGATACACTCAGATTCTTCATCAACAAAGTCCTAAACGGAAGAGAGCCCTATGAGCTTTGCGTCTCAACACGTGATTCCATGATCGAAATAGAGAACAATGAGCTTGAGACTGAACGTTACCTGGCATTTTATACATTGGCGTTCGCATTAATGGGAAGAAATGTTAAATCAATCTATTTTAATGATCTAATGGGATTACCCAACGATTACGAGAAATTTGATGAAAGCGGGGAGTTGAGAGATCTCAAAAGAACCAAATCAGATTATCAAAAGCTTGAAAACCTTTTTAAAAGCAATACGTCAATTCAGTATCGCATTGCAAAAGGTATCAACAACATTATCGCTCTGGTGGATTCTGATCCTGCATTAAATTTCCGGGGGAATGAAGCCGAAGCCCGGCTCCCTTCGGGCGACAATCCCTCCAAATCTGTGGCTGTTATTCACAATTTTTATCAAAATCATCACACATTGATTGTTGTCAATACCGGGCAGCGTGCGGAGGAAATAACGATTGACCTTGATCAGTTCAACCTTCCTGGCCGGCAATCCCTGTTTGACAATATAAACGGAAAGAAGATCACGCCAGGCGCAGATGGGAAACTGGCGATGACACTTCAACCATATCAGCGAGTGTGGCTTTCAGGGGAATCAATAGAAATCCCTCAGGAAATGTTATTGAAAAATTAAATACTTCTGCTTTTCAGCATATGTCAATGATCATTTAGCCTGAAAAGAAGGGTTTGCATAACAGAAAAGACAATTATGGAAACATGGATGAAGGCTGTACGAGCCTATGTCTGACGATGCCAGGCAGCCGCACCCGGCTTCTATTCTCTGCCCCCTGTCTCTGGCAAGAGAAATTTTACCCCCGAAAAGTTTTGACAAGTATTCGTTCGGTATACAAGCGCTTTGTGAAATAGTAGATTCAGAAGGAAGCATATCTAACATCTCTTTTTCACAGCATGTAAAGAGTGAAATCCCTCTTTCATGAAGTGTCTTTTCCATTCCAAGAAGAATGTCTATCTTTTTTACCGCCGGCGGATCAAAAAAAGAAATGCCGCTAATACCTGCAGATCGTTTTTTTACCTTAGCATACAGATCAACAAAGCTCGTAATGCACCTGTCTATGCCGCAATCTCCTGCCCTGCCTGCAATGACTTCAAAATCGCCGAGATTGTTTTTAGGATTTCCGCTGCTATCTTTATAGAAGCATATTGGATCAAATCGCCATTGGATGGTTTTTGCATTAAAACGCACGCAAAGCTCATTCATCTGGTCAAGGCGATCGTTAAGAGAAGGCACATTCGGTTCGAGATCCGTATTAAAAGAGTTAATGGTAAAATTAAAAAAAAGATTGTAGCCCTTTTCAAGAAGTAATTCCCCGAAACCGCCCTTTAAAAACAGGCGGTAATTTTTTGACCAGAACACAATCGTGTGAACCGTTTCACTTGAAGCATCTACACTGAACCTTTTCTTTGTATAGGGATTCACGACTTCAAAGTACCCCTTATTTATACGGTCCATAAACCAGTCCATATAAAATGCCGGAATATCGGTCCGCCTTGATGCGGAAATTACTGTTTTCTGGCCAAATTGTTTCGGGACAGAAGTCATGTCCGTTTTATATCAATTCGATTTTCTGTCTGCCAGCGAGATCACCTTGCCGGAGTTGTCCTTTTCAGGGCCTTCATCTTTTTCAACAGGAGAGTCAGACGGACATTCAACAGGTTCAAGGCGCATCTTGTTTCCGTTCATTGTAAACTCAGCACCGTCAATATAAATATCCTTGAGAATCCATGTTACGGTCTGCAAGGGAACTTGAAGCAGCAGCAGTCTGACATTGTACCAGTCTTTTTTAACATCAGGCGAAATATCCTCTATTCGTGCAAATCCCGCCGGTTTGTCTTCAAAGTATATTAAAACAACGTCGTTTTCATGTGCCATTTTCAGATGGTTTCCTTTAATATATTCTCTTTAAAGTCAAGCGTGGCAAAATGATCTTCAATCGTCTCTTCTCTTCTGATCAATTCAATTGAACCGTCAGCCTTTAAGAGCAGTTCCTTTGGACGAAGCCTGCCATTATAGTTGAAACCCATGGAGTGTCCGTGTGCGCCTGTATCGTGAATAATGAGGAGGTCGCCTTCTTCAATTTCCGGCAGCCTGCGCTGGATAGCAAATTTGTCGTTATTTTCGCAAAGCGCGCCGACAACATCCACCGGCAACCCGCCGGGCGCGTCCGGCTTGCCGTGAACCGTTATTTCGTGATAGGCTCCGTATATTCCCGGACGCATCAGTGACGACGCGCAGGCATCAACGCCAACATACTTTCGGTATGTATTCTTTTCATTTATGGCCCTGGTGACCAGAACACCATGCGGACCGGTCATGTAGCGTCCACTTTCAATATGAAAAGCAGGGGCATATCCGTTTCTTTCCCTGAACCGGTCGATACATTCTGCAATCTCTTTTCCCATGGCAAAAATATCAAGCTCCTTGTCTTCAGGACGATATGGAATGCCGAACCCTCCGCCTATGTTGAAAAACTCAAACCGGATACCGAGATTTTCCGTAACTTTTTCTGCAAGGTCGGACAGCATTCGAGCCGTCTCAACCATATAGCTGTAATTGAGTTCATTTGATACCAGCATTGTATGAAGGCCGAATCTTTTCACGCCAAGTTCCTGTGCCGAGCGAAAGGCATCAATAACCTGTTCATTGCTGATGCCGTATTTGGCCTCAACCGGATTACCGATAATATCGTTCCCAGTTCTTGCCGGACCCGGATTGTATCTAAAACAGATCAGCTCTGGCATCTTTGGAACTTTTGGAACCAGTGTGATATCATCAAGATTCAGAATACATCCTCCATCGGAAAGGGCGACTTGGAATTCTTCATGGGTTGTATTGTTGGATGTAAACATCAATTCTTCGCCGATACTGCCCACTTTTCTGCTCAGCACAAGTTCCGGAATCGAACTGCAGTCGAATCCAAACCCCATGCTTTTCATGATTTCAAGAATACGAGGATTTGGCAGCGCCTTAACGGCATAGTATTCCCTGAAGCCGTTGATACCTGAAAAGGCTTCAAGAACTGACCTGCCGGTCTCCCTGATACCTGCTTCGTCATATATATGAAAAGGCGTTCCAAAATGGTCTGCAACTTTTTCAAGGACCGGTGAAAGACGGTCGCTGAATTCTTGGCTAATCGGCATGAACTGCTTTTCCTCCTTTGCTGGTTTTTCTTTACTGATTCTACTTTATTGACTTTTCTTTGCTATGATGGCCACCCATTCGTCCTTTGATCTTGTTTCAACTGTTTCTAAACCAATCTGTTCTAGTTTTTCAAGAATTATACCAACATTTTTTTCAATAATGCCCGAACATATCAATATGCCTTCCCGCTCCATCACATCTTTAATATGATCAAGAAGGACAACAATAACCTCTGAAAGGATATTGGCTGTTATAATATTGAACCGCCGTTTTATCCCTTTGACAAGGTTTCCTTTCATCACCCTGAACTCCGAGACATTGATCCGGTTCAGATGCAGATTTTCTTTGGCTATCCCGACAGCCGTCTCATCATTATCAACACCCCACACCTCTTTTGCGCCCAGTTTTGCGGCTGCAATCATGAGAATGCCTGAACCTGTTCCTATGTCAAGAAAAGTATCGCCCGAACCAATATATTTATCAATCATCTCAATACAAAGAGAGGTTGTGGGATGGGTTCCAGTACCAAACGCCATGCCCGGATCGATCTCGATTATTGTTTCTCCTTTTTCAGGGGAATATTGCCGCCATGTAGGTTTGACGACGATCCGGTCTGTTATTTTTTCAGGTGAAAAATATTTCTTCCATGATTCCGCCCAGTCTTCCTCATGGATCTTGCTGTAAACAATTTTTGAAACAATATTGTTTTCACGCTCAAGTATCGCCAGGCTCTCTTCCAGAGTCGATCTTCGACTTTCCGTCTGGTTATCCAACAAAAAATAACCGGACACTGCATGATCCTTACCTGCCTGAAAAGATGCATCGATAGGTTCCTGCGGCCAATCATCAGGTTCTTCAATGCATACACCCTGAATATCTAAATTATAAAAAATATT
The DNA here is from genome assembly GCA_964617785.1 of uncultured Desulfobacterales bacterium. GTDB lineage: Bacteria > Desulfobacterota > Desulfobacteria > Desulfobacterales > SURF-7 > JAFDJC01. The sequence continues at coordinate 10,815 of CAZTYY010000080.1, forward strand.
TGATATCAGGTCACCGGCCATTATCGGCTCATTTGACTCAAAAATAACTTTTGCTTCTATCCAGTGCATTGTTTTTATAATATTACCTATCACATGCCACCTCAACTTCCAGCCTTTTATTTGAAAGTCAACAAGGCGTAACCTAAAAATATAAAAAATACAATATAATCAAAAACCGTGATGTGACAATCTGTCAATTTCATTTAATTTGTAAAATACCGCCTAAAAAGGTTGCAAGAAGTAATCGGATGGTTATATTCGTCATTGGCTTAAAATTTGTGTGAATCAGAAAATAGCACTATGAGAACTTTTAAAAAAGAAATAGAAAGGCGACGCACTTTCGGTATTATCAGTCATCCGGATGCAGGCAAAACCACATTGACTGAAAAGCTCCTCCTTTACTGCGGAGCTATTCAGCAGGCCGGCGCCGTAAAGGCGCGGAAAGCGGAAAGGCATGCCACAAGCGACTGGATGGACATTGAAAAGAAACGGGGCATATCCGTAACCACATCGGTGATGAAATTCAATTACCGGGATTATGCGATCAATCTTCTGGACACCCCCGGGCATCAGGATTTCTCTGAGGACACATACCGGGTTCTTACCGCTGTTGACAGCGCTCTTATGGTGATTGACAGTGCCAAGGGGGTTGAACCTCAGACTGAAAAGCTTATGGAAGTCTGCCGCATGCGCAACACGCCCATTATGACATTTATCAATAAACTGGACAGGGACGGTATGGCCCCCCTTGACATTCTTGATGATATTGAAAACAAGCTGCAGATAGAATGTACGCCCCTTTCCTGGCCCATCGGGATGGGAAAAAGATTCAAGGGTGTTTATAACCTCTATAAAAAGGAGCTGCGCCTTTTTACACCCGGCCTGGAAACAAGCGCAAGACAAGGAATTGTGATTAAGGATCTCAAAGATCCAAAGCTTGATGAAGCCCTTGGATCCCAGGCAGATGAATTAAGAGAAGATATTGAGTTGATAGAAGGAGCTGCCAATCCCTTTGAAATTAAGCATTATTTAAAAGGCAGTCAGACGCCTGTTTTTTTCGGAAGCGCCATCAATAATTTTGGTGTCAAGGAAATGCTGGATTCATTTGTACGTACAGCGCCCTCTCCCGGTCCCAGAACGGCTGTTACACGGGAAGTGTCACCCTATGAAAAACCTTTTTCAGGTTTTGCATTTAAAATACAGGCAAATATGAATCCTGCACATAGGGATAGAATTGCGTTTATACGAATCTGTTCAGGTAAATTCACCAGGGGAATGACGACATTTCACCATAGAATCGGAAAAGATGTGACCTTTGCAAACGCTACTATTTTTATGGCAAATGAGCGCGAAAATGTGGCGGAAGCATATCCAGGTGATATTATAGGCATATATAATCATGGCACAATAAAAATTGGAGATACATTTTCTGAAAAAGAGCCGCTGAAGTTCTGTGGAATTCCTAATTTTGCCCCTGAATTTTTTAAAAAAGTGATTCTAAAGAACCCAATGCGGGCAAAACATCTAAAAAAAGGGCTTACGCAACTCGCGGAAGAAGGTGTTGTTCAGGTTTTTAGACCCATTGAAAGAAACGATTACATTTTAGGTGCCGTGGGGATGCTGCAGTTTGACATCACCATGGAACGCCTTATGTCCGAATACGGCGTTGATGCCATCTACGAATCTGTTGATTATAAAATCGCACGATGGTTTGAATGCAGTGACCCCAAAATAAAGAAAACTTTTGAAAAGAAAAACAGCTCTCGCATTGCAAGGGATGCTGAGGGTGCTTTAGCCTACTTTACCACAAGCGAATGGCAAATGGGTTTTTGCAAGGAGCAGTGGCCTGAAATTGATTTTTTCAAAACAAGGGAAATCAATTAAAATGTCAATCCCTGATTAACAATGTGTACTGCTGCTCCACCATTTGCTCAAGTATTAAAAGAGACGACTGCTCCTACCCCAAAAAAGTGGAGCGAGGAACGAGCGCAGCTTTTTTTTAGCCCCTCTCAATGCTATTGTTCGGATTTCTTTAGAGATTCAAGTGCTTCTGCATCGGCCAAATCCTTGGTTCTTCCTGATGCCCTCTTGTTTAGAATTAAATCATCGATCGACGGTATATGCACTTTGATTCCATCAATATTTACAGATAGTGATCGTGCAAACGTCTCATCAAATCGAAGCCCAGATGCCTCAGTAATGATGTCTATTCGTCTTGGGGCAATCCCAATCTGAAAAACGGTACCATCCTTCTGAAGGTCTTCCTTTGTCAAATTGTGCAACGGGGCACCAAAACGACGTAATGCACGCATTACAGAATCAGCATTCTGAGGGGATGGCATGACCCAAATATCTATGTCCATTGTGGCACGGGGATAACCATGCACTGCCAATGCATAGGCCCCAACGAGAAGGTATTTAACATTCTCGTCGGATAAGGCGAGTAACATGTCTTTGTAGTCTTCGTTCAGCATCGTGTTTATTGCTCAAGGATGAAATTTCTCTGGTTAAAGGCCAAACTAATTTAATTCGATCTTCAGGAGTACCTGGAACGAAGTTATCGTTTCGATGATCCGACATTCGGTGTATAGTTGTGATTTTTCTATCCATACTTTCAAGTTACCATTATTATAATGTAATATCAACCAGGGAGTTAATCCGAACG
>CAZTYY010000081.1:0-13471 GCA_964617785.1 uncultured Desulfobacterales bacterium
ATGATTTCAATATTAGTGTTTTATTCATTTATCGAATGGTACTCGATAAATGAACGGCGATCCTGCCGCATGATTATTAGAAAAGGAAATATAATGGGCGTAAAAGAAAGGCGGGCTATAGAAAAAGAACTTCGAAGAAATCAAATCCTGGATGCGGCAAGAAAACTGCTGTTTGAAACCGGCATGAAAGCCATATCCATTAATAAAATAGCACATGAGGCTGAACTTGGCATCGGAACCATATATTTTTATTACAAAAACAAGGAAGAGATATTTGCCGCATTGCAGGAAGAAGGCTTAAAACTCCTGCATACAGACATTGAAAAAATCTACCAAAATAAAAAAGAACCTGACAAGAAACTGCAAGAAATGGGCATTGCCTATTTAAAGTTCAGCGCGGAAAAAAAAGATTATTTTGATATTATCAGCTATTTTCTTTCGTCATCAGAAGTAATTTTTCCATTGAAATTAAAAACTCAAATTGATCTTTTCGGGAACAAGATTCTCTCTCTCATATCATCAACAGTTGACGAAGGTGTTAAAACCGGTCTTTTTAAAACAATAGATTCAAGGAGATTTTCGATTATGTTTTGGGGTACTATTCATGGGCTGGTGCAATTTAAAAAACTGAAAAATACTATACTGAATGGAGAGAATCATAGCGAAATCTATCAATATTCAATCGACAACTTAATTAGTGGACTTTATTCAAAAGAGGAGGGGGAATGTATACAGATCTTGCAGGAAAAACAGCGCTGATTACAGGCGCCGGTAAACGGACCGGAATCGGATATGCCATTGCCAAAAAGTTTGCCAGTTTAAAAACAAATGTTGTGATTGCAGACCTTGGCATGGATGACGACTCGAAAAGTGATGTCAAGACAGGCACTCGAGATGAAATGCTTGATATCGCAAATGAATTGAACAAAGAATTCGGAGTAGAAACATTGGCCGTCAATTTAGATGTTTCTCAAACAGACTCCATTGAAGACATGGCAAAAACCGTAAAAGCCAAATTCGATAATATACATATCCTGTGCAACAATGCCGGGGCTTCCTTTGGTGTGCCCAATGCGATTCATAACTATGAAGAAGAGGCGTGGTTGAAGACAATTGATGTGAACCTTCATGGCGTGTTCCGTGTTTCAAAAGCAGTAATCCCTATGATGATGGGAACCGGCGGTAACATAATTAATACCGCATCCAGGGCAGGAAAAGTTCCGGCACTTTTTAACGGAGCCTACGCAGCAGCAAAAGCCGGTGTAATCATGATGACCAAGGTAATGGCCATGGAACTTGCAAGTAACAATATCAGGGTCAATGCAATTTGCCCCGGACAGATTATGACGGATCTCGAAAAATGGCGATTTGGACTTGAAGCACAATTTTTTGGAACAACCGCCAAAGAACAGGAAGAAGCGATGTGTAAAACGATTCCACTAGGACGCATTGGGTCTACTGAAGAAGTGGCCAACCTTGCAGCCTTTCTCGCCTCGGAGGCTTCATCATACTGCACCGGGCAGGCGATTAACATTACAGGCGGACAGTTAATGGAACTGTAGAACAACCGAAAAATAATATGACAACAAAACAGGAGAGAGATAAAATGGAGACTATCACTGGAGGACAACTTGTAGCAGAAGCGCTTATCGAAAAACATGTAAAGTATATTTTTACTTTAAGTGGCGGACATATAACTCCCATCTATCAATATCTTGAAAACACAGAAATCACTCTTTTTGATACGCGCCATGAACAGGCTGCTGTATTTATGGCCGAAGCATGGGGTAAGATGACCAGGACACCAGGTGTTGCACTGGTTACTGCCGGCCCCGGATTTACCAATGCCCTGACCGGTATTGCCAGTGCTTTTTTTTCAAACACTCCACTGGTGTTAATTTCCGGTTGCGTAGGGCTAGACAACAGAGAAAAGCTTGATCTCCAGGATATGCCCCAGGAAGCAGTTATCTCTCCCATGGTGAAAAAAACACTTGTATGCCACAGAACCGAGCGGATTCAGGAATTTGTTGATATGGCATTTCGGATAGCTGAAAGCGGCCGTCCGGGGCCGGTGTATCTTGAATTTCCTGTTGATGTTCTGAATGCTGCTGTAGATAAAACCGCTGTTAAAAAAACAGCAACTCGTGTCGAGTCAAGACCCGCAGACGCCGGCAAGGCTGAAGCCGTACTTGATATGATCCAGCAGGCTAAGCAGCCAGTGGTTATTGCAGGTACCGGCGTATGGCAGGCCAACGCAGAAGATGACCTTTTGGAATTTATAGAAAAAACAGGGATGCCGGTATTTACAAGCCTTTCAGGTCGCGGCACCATACCGGACACGCATCGGCTCTGCTTTGAAGGTGCTCTGGCAATCAGGCCCGGCGCAGGATTTGTCTCTTATGTAACCGCTGACTTGGTAATTATTATAGGCACGCGCATTTCACTTTACTACATGTTCGGCGATATCTTTAACCCGGCAGCAAAAATGATTCAAGTTGATATTAATCCTGAAGAAATCGGTAGGAATCGAACGATTGATCTTCCTGTAGCCAGTGATGCAAAGGGTTTTCTAATGGAATGCAACCGGATTATAAATGAAAAAGGCATCAGCGACACATTGAAAAGTCAGTTTACGCCATGGATAGCAACCGTTGAAAAGGCACATGAAGACGGAAAAAATTTAGCCCAGGCTGACTGGAACAATAACAATGAACCGATCCATCCAATGCGTTTGGCCCGGGAAGTGAATGATTTCATGAACAAGGAAGATGATATTGTTGTAGCAGATGGCGGTGATACAACAACATGGATTGGAATGACACGCACAATAGACAGACCGGGCCACTACCTGGACTACGGTATATATGGATCTCTTGCCGTGGGGCTGCCCTATGCCAATACAGCCAAACTCCTTTATCCGGAAAAGCGGGTATGCCTGCTTACAGGAGACGGATCAATTGGGTTCAATTTTATGGAATTTGAAAATGCCATCAGGAAACAGCTACCAATTGTTGTTGTGATTTCTAATGATCTGGGCTGGGGTATGATCCGACACAGCCAGGAGATTAGATTGGGACACGCTATTGAGGCCGGCACTTTTATCGGAAAAGTCGACTATCATAAAATGGTTGAAGCCTTGGGCGGCAAGGGTTTTCTTGTCGAAAAACCTGGAGATATCCGTCCTGCGCTGGAAGAAGCATTTGCATCCAACATGACCTGCTGTATTAACGTCATGACAGATACGACGACTGTCAGTCCGGGCAGCATGGCCCTGGCAAATATAGGGGCGTATAAAGCATAAGCAAATAACCAGGAAAAGCGTAAAGTTGTTGGAGCGCTATAGTGAAAGGAGAATGCTATGGATCCTGTAACCATAGATCAGGTTCAACTAAATTTTAATCCAACCGGCATAATGATAATCAATGGAGCCATCGGGCTGATGATGCTGGGTGTTGCTCTTGAGCTAAAGTTTGATGACTTTAAGCGAATTGTCGCAGCCCCGAAAGCACCGGCAATCGGTCTTTTTGCCCAGTTCCTCCTGTTACCGGCATTTACTTTTCTTCTGACCCTGATCATTAAGCCATACCCTTCCATGGCACTTGGTATGATCCTGGTGGCCGCGTGTCCCGGGGGCAATCTGTCCAATATAATGACCTACCTGGCTAAGGGCAACTGTGCGGTATCCATCAGCATGACGGCTATTTCCACGGCTGCAGCAGTTATCATGACGCCGTTGAACCTGTCCCTTTGGGGATCATTAAACCCGGATACCGCAGTCATTCTTAAACAAGTCAGTCTCAGCCCCTGGAATGTTTTTACTACGGTGTTTATAATCCTTGGTATCCCTTTAATCATCGGCATGCTTGCGGCAAAGGTGTTCCCGACACTTGTAGAAAAAGTTAGGAAGCCTTTTAAAATATTCTCTCTTGTTTTCTTCATTCTTATTGTAATCGGAGCCCTGGCAGCAAACTGGAAGTATTTTATTGCTTATGTGGGCCTGGTTATATTTGCAGTCTTTATCCACAATGCTCTTGCCCTGAATTTAGGCTACTGGACAGGCCGTTTGGCCAGATTGAATGAACAGGATTGCCGTGCGGTATCCATTGAAGTTGGAATACAGAATTCAGCACTCGGGCTTGTGCTGGTCTTCAATTTTTTTGATGGGCTCGGCGGAATGGCCATTGTGGTTGCCTGGTGGGGAATATGGCATATCATCGCAGGCCTTGTAACCGCGTTTATCTTCACCCGCCGTCCTTTGCCAGATGGCCAACAGGCAGAATCTGCTCAGGCCTGATTACAGGAGCCTCCATGAACAAAAGGAATTTTAATAACAAAATAGTAGTAATCACCGGCGGGGCCAGCGGCATAGGCTTGGCAACAGGATGGAAATTTGCCTCTAAGGGCGCAAAAATCGGCATCCTAGATATGGATCAAGATGCCCTCCTGACCTGTCAAAATGAATTTGTGGAAGCCGGCCATGATGTGCTTGTCGTAAAGTGCGATGTCAGCAACCGGGAAGATTGCGATGCGGCAATAAAAAAAATCATCGCCCACTTCGGCGGCATCGATGTTCTTTTCAACAATGCAGGCATCACCCAGAGGGGCAGCTTTGTCAACACCCGATTATCGGTATACCGTAAAGTAATGGAAGTCAATTTTTTCGGCTCCCTTTACTGCACAAAGGCAGCCGTCAACAGCCTGATTGAGCGCAAAGGATTAATTATCGTCAACGAAAGTGTTGCCGGCCTGACGCCGCTTCTGGGTCGCACTGGATACAGTGCCAGCAAACATGCACTCCAGGGACTTTTTTCGTCTTTAAGATGTGAGCTCAAGCACAAAGGTGTACACGTATTGATCGTCTGTCCCGGCTTCATTAATACAAATCTTCAAACCCGCGCACTTGGAAGCGACGGAAATATTGCCCGCCACCCGCAATCTCTTATAGGAAAACCGGACACACCGGAAAATGCAGCTGAAATTATCTTCTGCGGAGCTGAAAAAGGAAAGCATCTCATGGTCCTGACTGCAATCGGTAAAATAGGATACTGGGTCAGTCGCCTGGCCCCTGTATTTTACGAACGAATGATGACTCGAAAGTTTATAAGTGAACTGGACCAGTGAGCATGGAAAAAGGCTACCAGTTGCTGGTTCGGTATATGCACTGCATAGGGCCCAAAGATTACAGTGTCAGCCATGTTGACACAAAGAAAGAAGCTCAAGAATGGGTAAAAAAGCATCAGACAAACGGCAGGAGCCGGTTTAAAGTGCCTGGGAATGACCCTGTAAGGTGGTGCCCTGTAAAACATTGCCACATGAAAAGTCAAACCCCCTCATTTTTTTTCCGGTCCATAGAAAAGCCATCATAAGAAGCATTTAATCAAATGTAATGAAAAAGGAGAACGATATGTCAAAACAAAAAATGACACCAAGTGAGGCACTCGTTGAAACTCTTGTTGCCGAAGGTATTACTAAGGTGTTTGGTATTGTGGGATCAGCTTTCATGGACGCCCTTGACCTGTTTCCGGATGCAGGAATTCGTTTTATTCCCGTCGCCCATGAACAGGCGGCCTGCCATGCCGCTGACGGCCTGGCCCGTGTAACCGGAAAACCACAAACCTGCATTGCACAGAATGGCCCGGGCGCCGCCAATTTTGTTTCAGCCATGGTGGCCGCTTACTGGGCTCATTCTCCGGTCGTTGCCATTGCCCCGGAAACCGGATCTATGGGGATTGGAACCGGAGGGTTCCAGGAATTGGATCAGATGGCCATGTTTGAAAAACAAACGGTTTATCAGGTTCGGGTCAATCGTCCTGAGCGGATGGCGGAACTGGCCCGTCGCTGTTTTTATATGGCAAAAACAGAAAACGGTCCCGCGCATTTGAATATTCCAAGAGACTATTTTTACGGTGTCTGTGAGGATGAAATCTATCCCACAATGGATATATCAAGAGGAATCGGCTCGAAAAAAGCCCTTGAAGATGCAGCTAATTTACTTGCCAACGCAAAATATCCGGTCATTCTTTCCGGGGGGGGTGTTTCACAGGGCAACGCTCTCGAAGAAATCAAAGCACTTGCAGAGTATCTGACAGCACCTGTTGTAAACAGTTACCTTCACAACGACACATTTCCTGCAGCTCACAGGCTGACCACAGGGCCCATAGGCTACTGCGGCTCAAAGGCTGCCATGCGGACAATTGCCAAGGCGGATGTGGTTCTGGCCATAGGCTCTCGACTAGGCCCATTCGGCACTCTCCCCCAGTATGACATCAACTACTGGCCTGAAACCGCCAAAATTATTCAAGTAGACGTGAATCCAAAGGTACTGGGTCTCAGCAAAAAAGTAGATGTGGCAAGCATCGCTGATGCAAAAGAATATGCTGCCGAGCTATTGTTGATGATTAAGGGATTAAAGCCTGACATGGAAGTAAATACTGACCGGATGGCGGATATGGAAAAGGAAAAACAAATATGGTTCGATGAACTGGAGAACTGGTCAACTTCCGATAATAAACTGATGCACCCCCGCCGGTTTCTAAGAGAATTGACGTTGGCCATGCCCACGGGATCAATTGTTGCGACCGATATCGGCAACAATTCTTCCATGTGCAATGCCTATTTGAAATTTTCCAACATTAGACAGCATATATCTGCTTTAAGTTGGGGCAACTGCGGATTTGCCTATGGCGCAGCCATGGGTGCAAAAATCGGCAAGCCGGACACTCCGGTTTTTGCATACCAAGGCGATGGCGCTTATGGCATCAGCGGAATAGCCGAGGTTATGACAGCGGTTCGGGAAAAAATTCCGGTTATTGCCATTGTCGCGAATAATTTTGAATGGGGTGCTGAAAAGAAAAACCAGATCGATTATTATGAAAACCGCTTTGTCGGGGCAAATCTCAGGGAGAATCCTGATTATGCCCAGCTTGCAAAGGACATGGGCGCCAGGGGATATAAAGTTGAAGACTACAGGGATGTTCAGGATGTGGTCAGGGATGCTGTGGCTTCCGGTGAGCCATGCGTAATCAATGCAATTATCGAAGGTGGGGAAAAGGTTTTGGCTGAGCCTTTCAGAAGAGATGCATTACAGATGCCGATCCGTTATCTCCCAAAGTATGCTCATTTGAACGCAAAAAAATGACATGAAGTCATGGCTTTAATTTGCGGCAGTTCATCACTCAAATGCCGGCTGTTAAAATCTCAAAAGATATAAAGGAACGCCTTGCAGCCGGCATTGTCTTAATAAAAGACCAAAGAAATCAGCTGATAAAAATTAATCGTCCAGACCGATTGTATGAATTTTAATAAGATTTGTTGAACCTGTTGTGAGTGCCAGGCCTGTAATAAAAACAATACGATCATCTTTTTTTATAAACTGTTTTTCAATCATTCTTTCTTCTGCTACTTCAATAAGGCGTTTCGTATCCTTGATACGCGGAACGTATAAAGGTGTAATGCCCCAGATGAGTGCCAGACGATTGTAAACATCGGTGGAAGGTGTAAATGCGAAGACCGGCTTTGATGGTCGATGCTTTGAAACAAGCTTGGCGGTCGAGCCTGACACGGAAAAAACAGCAATGGTTTTTGCATCAACTTCATGAAGTATATTCACAGAAGACTGGGCTACGGCATGGGCAACCGTATTTTCCGGATCTTTCTCATGCCGAATATTATACTTAATAAAAGGAGACTTCTCAGTTTCCGCAGCGATTCGTGACATCATTGTCACGGCTTTCACAGGGTATTTGCCGGATGCGGTTTCGCCGGAAAGCATGACTGCATCTGTTCCGTCATAAATGGCATTTGCGACATCCGATGCTTCGGCCCTTGTCGGCACGGGATTTTCGCTCATGCTCTCCAGCATCTGGGTGGCTGTTATAACAGGCTTGTTTGCTTTAATTGCCTGATGGATAATATGCTTCTGTATAGCCGGAACCTTTTCAGGCTTGAGCTCAACCCCGAGATCCCCGCGTGCCACCATAATGCAGTCCGCAATCTTAAGGATTTCATTCAGATTATCCACGGCTTCCGGCTTTTCAATTTTAGCAATGACTGGAATATCAACCCCCTGCTTTTTTAATATGGATTTGATAAGTTCAAGATCTTCTGCAGTCCGTACAAAGGAGAGCGCGAAATAATCAACGCCGGCTTTAATGCCAAAATTAAGATCTCTTTTATCTTTTGCGGTTAACGATGGAGCAGACACATTGACGCCGGGAAGGTTTATCCCCTTGTTCTCCTTTAAAATCCCTCCATAAATGATTTCACATGATACCGTATCCTTTGCTTTGGACATTACTCTCAATTCAATCAAGCCGTCATCAATAAGCAGTGTATTCCCTTTTTTCAAGTCTTCGATCAAATTTTCGTAGGTCGTGGAAATAAGCTCTGCTGTGCCGGCCACTTTTTTTGTGGTGATGCGAATTTTTTCATTTTGTTTAAGTACTACCGGTTCACCATCTTTTAATTTTCCTGTTCTTATTTTGGGCCCTTGGAGGTCAAGTAGTATTCCCACTGGTTGCTTCATTTCCCTGGAAAGAGACCTTATCATGCGTATATTATTCGCATGGTCCTCATAGGAACCATGGGAAAAATTCAGCCGCGCAACATTCATTCCAGCTAAAATCATTTTTTCAAGTATCGGCTTGGTGTTTGACGCCGGACCAATTGTCGCCACTATTTTTGTTTTATTCGCCATGATATCCCCTTTTTCAAAAGCTTTGACAGCAATATTTGCATCTCAATGAAAAAAACTTACAGGGTTTTACTTTCAATTATTACGATGAAAAACATCGATGCGCTGCATTTTTCAAAAACAACTAATCTGATCTTAAAAGTTCCGGCACTATCGGCTGGATTTTGGATCGCCCCTTTTGGGCTGAAGATTTTAACAGATAAGAATTCTCTTTATTTAGTATGGATTATGAATACAAATCGATAATCTGTCAACAAAATTATTATAAATTACTATTGCAAACGTATTCGATAAACTTGACATACACTCTGTTTTCGCGTATAAAGAGATATTAATCCAACTGATTTTGCGCTCGCAAATAATATATCGGATGTTAATCTTTTTTTATCAAGACAGGACTGAAACATCTCTCATCCTGTCAACACAATCATCAGATCTGGCACAGACCAGTGCAGATGAATTCAATCTTACGAGTGACAATAGTTCAATCCAGGCATATTACCTTACTTAATCATGAATAATATTAATGGTGGATTAAGAAAAAAAAATGGGTGAGACAAACGACAGGAAAAAGGGTGTAGAGTTAGATGCCATTGATCTGTCTTCCTTCTTAAAAAAGCAACCTGTTGAAAAAGAAGAAGAAGAGAAAAAAGATCCGGAACCGGTGCAGGAAGCAGATGCTACTGAAATGCCCGAAGATAAGATCGGGGATAAGATTGAAGATGAACCCGAAAATAAAATCGGGGATAAAATCGAAATCCCTGATGCAGAAGAAATAGAATTTACCAGGGAGGATACACGGCAAAAATCAAAATTTTATGTCTTGCTATGGTGCCTGCCTGTTGTGATCGGTTTGTCTGTTTTGATCTTCTATCTCACGGGATCATTGTCAACACACAAAAGTTTCAGTAAGGATGTGCCGGAACCTCTTAATAATTTTATCATAGAGGCAAATAAAACAACCGATCTCCTTAATAAATCGATAAACCATTTAAATACGATCAGCAATAGAATCAACTCCCAAGCAAAAATTGCTCAGATACTTGATGCCATAAAAATAGCGGGAGATATTCTGCCTAAGTATGAAATGCTCATTAAACGTTTGACACGTTCAATTCAGAACAACAAAAAAGATTTGCAGGAAAATGGCTTGGGGGTGCTGGTAGAGACTGGAGACTATTATGGTGGAAAAATAAACACTCATTATTTGGAAGTGCTTAAAAAATGTATCGCTCTCCAGAAAAGATATCTGATATACTACAATGACAAATATGATTTGATAGTAAAGAGACAGCAACCGCAAATTCAATCCTATGAGGTCATCTATTTGCAATATAAACGCGCCCTTGAAGAATATGAAATGGCAAACACCAAAAAAACAAATTTCATAAAACCCTTTCTTAAAAAATATCCGTTCATGACAGATTTTTTTCTCTACGATAATAAAAAAAGCATTTTCTCGACGACCAAGTAAGGCTGCTCAGTTCTATCTGACGCAGGACACTCGTCCAAGATTATTGTTCTATAGTGGTTGCCAAAAATACATTCCGTTATAAACCAGAAAAAAGTTCGAGATCAAGGCGTCGCAAATCCCGAGGAATGAGGCGTACTTATCGTACGCCGCAGTGACGAGGGATGCAGCGCAACGCAGACATTGGACTTTTTACGAAGCCATCATTATTAATCGACTCAGAAATGACACCTTAATGATATTGACTTATAGGAAGGGATATGAGAGCCTTATTCACAAACAGACAAGTTGGTCTGTTTGTGAACTTTTCGTAACTATTGCGGAGACAACTTATGAATTCGATTTCAATACAGCCTTTTATCGATGCATCTAAAAATACCAAAAGACTTGCCAAGGCAGCTGCAAAAGGAAAGCCGGTAATCGGTTACTTATGCAACTATACGCCGGTTGAATTGATTTATGCCTGCGGTTTCATACCCTTTAGAATAACTGGTGGGCCGGGCCCCATAGACAGAGCATACGATCTTTTGCCTGATTTTGTCTGTCCGTTCCTGAAGCGCGTAACAGAAAGAGCATTGAACAAAGACTTCGCTTTTATTTCCGGGATAGTTCAGGGTTATACCTGTGATGCTGCGTGCGGCGTTGTAAAAGTGCTTGAAAAGAATATCAGCGGCAATATTTTTGAAGTTATACCATTTCCATATGCCGACAATATTGATTCAAGACAGTATTTCCGGAAAACATTAACTTCTGTTAAAGATAAACTTGAAGGCCTTGGCGGCAGTTTTTCCGATAAAGCACTGGATAAGTCGATTGAGCTTTATAGCAAAATAAGACAGATAATAGATAGCCTGTATGATATCAGGTATTCCGGACGTCTTCCGATTACTGCAGGGGAACTGTGGTATATTATTCGGGCAGGAGAGATAACATTGCCTGACGAATATCTTGTAATGCTTGAATCTTTGATGGAACAGGTCAGGGAAACTTCCGGCAAAAGTGATGACCAGAGCGATAATCGGATACCTGTTCTGCTTTCAGGGAGCCTTGTGGAAGATGCTGAAATATTTAATATGATCGAGAGCTGCGGCGGAAGAGTCGCTGCCGATGATCTTTGCACAGGTCTTCGGGCGGTAGGCACTGTTAGTGAATCAGATGGGGATTCCCCAAAGAGAAATCAAATAGACAGGCTTATTGATATGCATTTTAACCGCATCCCTTGTCCATCTAGAGCAAGGGCTGAGGACAGGCTGACAGACATTTTAGATATCATAAAACGTTCAGGTTCACTTGGCGTTATATTTTTGCACCAAAAATTCTGCACTCCCCATTTATCAGATTTTCCTTATCTTTCTTCAAAGTTAAGGGAGAACAATATCAAGACCATACAGATAGAAATGGATGAAACTTGGAAGGCTTCAGGGCAGTTAAAAACAAGAATAGAAGGTTTTTTTGAAATGTTGAGGGACTAGGGTATGAAGAAAAGCGGCAAATCAAATAAAAGACTGAAGGCAGCAAAAGAGCTGAACAAAATTGTCATGGATTTTTATGCTGAATGCATGCAGGCTAAAGAGCAGGGAAAGCCGGTGGGATGGATGCCCCCCATGAACGGCGCAATAGAAATTTTCTATGCCATGGATCTGCAGCCTTTTTTTCCTGAAAACTGGTCTCCTGTTTGTGCTGCTTTCGGCCTTGCCCCAAAAAATTTTGAGGTTTCAGAGAACATGGGATACTCCATGGATCTATGCGGATATCTTCGCAACATTATAGGGTATGTGAATGGTCCCATGAAAGACGGGGATACAACTCTTGGAGGTCTTCCGGAACCTGACCTGCTCCTTTCTCCGGGTGGTGGATGTAATCCTGTAATGAAAATTTTTCATGCGCTGGAAAGACGATTTCCGGATGCTAAAGTTTTTAAGGCCGACCTTCCGCAGGTAGCAGTAGAAGATATCAAGCAGTATCATATCGATTATGCGGTATCTGAAATGAAGCGGCTTATCGACTTTCTGGAAAAAACAACGGGCCGCAAATTAGATTATGACAGGCTCAAAGAAGTTGTTCGGCTCTCGGACAGATCATGCGAACTGTGGGATGAGATCATGTCCTACCGAAGGCATAAGCCATCCCCTTTTTCCGCAGCAGAAATCGGTATCATGTTTGTCATGGTAACTCGTCAGGGCACCCAGATTGCCGTAGATTTTTTGGAAAAAGTTCTTGAAGAAGTGCGCGAAAAAGCCGAAAAAAATGCGGGTGTAATCGATCAGGAAGACATCCGGCTTTTCTGGGACAACATTCCGCTTTGGTATAACATGGGCCTTTTCAACTACTTTGAAAAAATGAACGGAGTGGTTGTGGCTGAAACCTATTCTGCTGCATGGTCTTTAAGGCTCGGTACTAAAGACCCTCTGGAAGCGCTTGCTCTCAAAAGCCTTAAATCATATCCAATGGTTTCATGTGTATCCATAGAGAAAAGACAGGAAATGGTGCTGAAGGCCTGCAGGGAATATTCCATCGACGGCGTTATCCTTCACCGGAACAAATCGTGCCTTCCCATAACACTTGGACAGATGGATATTAAAAAGTCACTTGAGAATGAACTCGGAATTCCTTCCTTAATTATCGATGCCGATCATATGGATGAAAGAAATTTTTCCGTCGCACAGTTCCAGACCAGGGCAGATGCATTTATGGAGATGCTGCACAGAAAAAAAGGGAGCGCCTGAAAGCATTCACTCTGACTCCTTCTAGTAGAATCAACAAGATTGATAAATTTTGAAGCATAAGGCGTCAATTCAAATTGCCTGTTCACTGTTTATCTTCTTCTGAGAATGCAATATGTGAAGTGGGATTTGTTTTACATTTTTCCACTCTTTCGAGGCATTTTCTGCATACCACAGTTCATAATTTTTCTGCAAATTCAGCCAGAATTCTGCTGTGGTATTAAAAGCACGGGATAGACGCAACGCCATATCCGGTGTAATAGAACCTCTTTCATTAATAATTTTTGATAATGTTTTTCTTGAAACACCCAGAAGATCGGCCATATCTTTTATTGAAATAGATAATGGCGCCAAGTAATCTTTCTTAATTATTTTGCCGGGATGTGTCGGTTGTCTTTTCATCTTTCTCATAAATTTCACCTGTTAATGATAATCGTCATAATCAACAATGTATACATCACCGTTAATAAACTTAAAAAATATTCTCCAGTTCCCAGAGACTTTGACTGCATATTGACCTTTCTTATCTCCGCTTAATTGGTGAAGAAAAGAATCAGGATAATTCATATCTTTTATTTCATTAGC
>CAZTYY010000082.1:0-10754 GCA_964617785.1 uncultured Desulfobacterales bacterium
AGAAACAAATTGAATCAAATAGATGGTCCTCTACCTATAAATAGCGGAATCTTATTCAAAAACAAATAATTCTTTAAAAATTTAACTGTCATTCAAACAAATATTTTTTACTAAACTTGTGGCCATTCAAGAGTTACAAAAAAGCAAATAGCACTCCCTTTAAAGATAAATCCTCAAAAATTAATCAAAAATGACTTTTCCACTTGACAAAATGAGCGCTGTTCAATAAATTGAGCAATGCTCAATTAGCTGTGTCTTACCAAATCAATATCTTCAAGGAGGACCCTATGTATGATTTTATGCTGACGCCTGAAGAGCAGGCCGTAAAAAAAGAAACAAGGGAATTTGTTCGAAACGAAATATCCAGTGATTTTCTGCGGAAAATGGATAAGGATGAGATTGTATATCCACGTGAGTTTGTGGAAAAACTTGCAGCAAAAAATTTGTTCGGCATGAGATTCCCTAAAAAGTATGGGGGCCGGGAAATGAGTTGGGTTGCCGAAGTTGCCGCCATAGAAGAAATCGGCTGTTTAGGCAGTGCCCTCGGCTGCGCCTTTGTAATGCCGTCTATTGTCGGAGAGGCGATTAATATGTTCGGATCTGAAGAGCTGAAAGAAAAATACCTGAAGCCGTACATTGAAGGTAAGCTTGTGGCCGCAGAAGCACTGACGGAACCCAGGGGTGGCTCTGATTTTTTCGGCGCCATGACCAGGGCGGATCTTCATGGCGACCATTTTATTTTAAACGGTCAGAAACGTTTTGTTGTAGGCGCTGAAGGCGCAGATTTTTTTCTTGTTTACTGCCGCACCAATTTCGAACCCAATGCACACAAATACAGCCGCCTCAGCCTTCTGCTCGTGGATAAAGGGCCTGGTGTTGAAACCGAATATCTATACGGTCTTATGGGCTGCAGGGGCGGAGGAACAGGCAGACTCGTTTTTAGAGACGTGAAAGTTCCAAAGGAGAACCTTATCGGCGAACTTCACGGCGGAGCCGTCTGTTTTAACCAGATGATGATTCCGGAACGGATTACTTCTGCTGCGGGATGTCTAGGCGTCTGGGGAGCCCTTGACCTTGCCGTAAGATATTCCGACCGCCGCAGGGCCTTCGGCAAGGAAATCCGGAAGTTTCAGGCAGTAAACTTTATGGTGGCTGACTCCATTACGCAGCTTGATGCTGCAAGGGCATTAACATATATGGCTGCCCATGCCATTGATAAAAATTTCGCTGGTGTGCGGCGTCTGGTCAGTGAAGCCAAAAGATTTGCCACAGAATCTGCCTGGGAAGTTGTGAACAATTCAATGCAGATTATGGGAGGTATCGGCTATACAGATGTTTACCCCATCGAACGCGCATTAAGGGATCAACGCCTTGCAATGATATGGACAGGCACAACACAGATCATGAACCTCCTTATTCAGCATGAGTATTATAATAGTGTTCTGGATGAATCCTATAATCGTAGAAAAATGGAAAAGGATTCAATGAACCCTGACGAAAGCGAACGCTGCTTTACAGATGAAGATATGATGAGAATTCATGAGGAGAAAGTCTGAGGAGGCTCTATTTGTCAAAACAAAAACTGTCTCATTTAAAACAAAGCGAGCGGGACGCACGGAGAAAACTTATCCTTGAAGCGGCTCGCTCACTTTTTTCCAAAAAAGACTTTCGAAAGGTTAACGTTAGAGATATAGCCGGCGAAGCAGGTACCAGTGTCGGAACCATATATAATTACTACGCTGATCTGGATGAACTTTTTCTTGATGTCTTTCTTAAAAATGCTGAAGAAATTACCTGTTTGCTCGACAAAGAAAATAGTGAGGGCTTCTCTACCCTCGAAAAGCTGTGTGAAACTTACATCACATATCTTAGCCAAAATATGACGTTTTACCAAATGATGGGGCATTTTATGCTGGGGGGGAAACTTTCGCATGAGTCAACTGCAAAACTTAACCAGATGATGAGACTCCTTATGGATCGTATCGAGGCAATCCTAAGGGCAAGGGGTTTTCATGGGGATACCCGGAGTCTCTCACATGCGCTTTTTTCTGCATTAAACGGTATTATGATCAGCTATGCAGGTTATCCAGGCAGGGATATAGAAGAGATAAAAAAGTATACAACGAAGCTAACCGGTATAATAGCCGGAGTTTTTAAAGCAAAATCGAATGGTTAAAAGCTATTACCCATGAATCTCTTCTGATATCTTATCAACGGATTCGACAACTTCACCCATAATGCTGTCCATCTCTTCCGTTGTCAGGTTAAGAAATTCGAGGGCATTATCCTCTGCTTCATACATCATTGAGTCAAAACCGGTCCCTATTCCTCCTTTCATGGCAATCAGGTCTGCTGCGTGAAGGATATATGCCAGCTCATTGTTTTCCGACATTGAGGGTCTGTGGTGAAATTTTATGGCTAAACTCTGGTTTTCCGGGATGCTCCATTTTTGACACAGGTCAAATGCAATTTCCGCATGGTCAAATCCTAAGAGCTCTTTTTCAGCTTTTAGGAAAGTGTTATGTTCATCCTGTTCCAGAAAAGAGTCAACTGCTTCCTCCTGATCGCAAAGATACGGATCGAGTACAATTTTGCCGGCATCATGCAAAAGCCCCGCGGAAAAAGCATCGTTCTCAAGCTTGGGATATCGTTTTAAGGCAAGAATCCTTGAGCCGAAAGCGACAGCAAGGGAGTGCTGCCAGAGAATACCTGACTCCAGACGATATCCGTTAAGTACATTGTCAAGGAGTCCTGCTGCCCCGACAACCGTAATAAGTTCTCCCAAAGCTTCATATCCTAAAACAATAGATGCCTGGTGAATTGATGATACCATTCCTCTCAAACCATAATATGCTGAATTCGCTAGTTTTAATACCCTGGCAGCGATTGCCTGGTCCGTTTCTATGATCTTCCCGAGTTCCTTGAAGCCTGAATTCGGATCAGCCATAATTTCCTGGGCCTTCATGACAACTTCCGGCATTGGCGGAAGATCTTTCATGGACTTCAGAATTTTTTTTCGCATGGCATCACTGTCAAGAGCTTTGGCTGTCGAGGAAGCGGCTTTGGCTTCTTTTTGGTTTGAACGCAAATCAATTGTGATTGACTTTTTGCAGGCAGGGCATGGAAAAGTAATTTTTTTCCCGTTTGGAAGACGCTCATCCGGTATATTATACGCCTGATGACACTTAGCACATTCTACTTTCATAATGCATCTCTCTTTAAGGAATAAATGTAATTGAAAATGTTTGCGGAAAATTTGAGGTTTTGCACTCTGATTCCTATATTTATCCTATAAATATCGATTCAAATCAAGAATTAATATTCCTGAGGACATTTCTTTTAGCATCAAATCTGTATCATCCCGATTTTGTGTCACAATTTCTTGCATAAGATAATAGTTTTTGATACAGTTCCAGCATTACGCAAGAGGAACTATCGCCTTACTTAACCAACAACAGAGATTATGGAGGAGTTACACCATGTCAGTTTACCTTGTTCAGCATGGAAAAAGTTTGCCAAAAGAAAGAGATCCGAAAAAAAGTCTTTCAGAGGAAGGCATTGCTCAAACAGAACGTATTGCAAGTGTTGCTGGAGGATATCATGTTCATGTGACTCGAATAAGCCATAGTGGAAAAACAAGGGCAAGGCAGACTGCTGAAATTATTGCTACTACCCTGCAGCCGACTGAAGGCATACATGAAGGACAGGGTTTAGGCCCCATGGACGATGTTATTTCCATAGCTGAGGCTCTCGACGGAAAAAGCAACCATATGCTTGTGGGCCATATGCCTTTTATGTCAAAGCTTGCATCACACCTTATCACCGGATCAACGAAACGGCCTGTATTTAAGTTTCAAAATAGCGGCATTCTATGCCTTGACAATGATCCGGATAGGAATTCATGGATTATCAGATGGTCCTTGATGCCTGACATTTCTTAATTGGTGTCCCACAACAGCCGTATAAGCCCCCCCGGAGGAGCAGGAATGCCGGTTGAGTGCCCATTCCCGGAAGATGTTTCCATTCCTGCGCCGGCAAACTTTCCTCCAGTGCTGACAAAGGCCGAGAAGTTGCCCGGACTGCTGATAACCCTGATACCGGAAGGTATGGTACGGCTTTCCACCAGTTGATACGTATCTTCAAGTGTTCCGGCATCAGCAAGGGCGGACGCGGAATTCTCAGAATTCATATCATAAGCTCCGGTTCCGTATGAATAGTCGAGAGCGTAAATAAATGCATTTCCGTTTGCTTCACAAGGAGATGTCAAGTCAGGCTGAAAAGTCGTAAAATAGACAGCCCTGTTGAACAGCACCGGTCGGCTTAAACACATTTCTCCGGCATGATCCATTGTCTGTCCCTGTGTGCATTCGCCCTGCAGGCCCAAGACCCTATACCACCCCCTGCATACAGATGTGCTTTCAGGATAGTTTTCACTTCCATGAAGAATAGCATAAAGGGATTCTTGGGCAATTAAGTCGGCATCACTCTGAAAACCACCCATTTCAAGTATACTGTTTTGGTTGGCATCAGCATTTGCATCAAGCTCATCACATGTCAGATTCAGAAGATCGGTCTCGTCAGCTGTCACATCAATATCTGAAACAGCATAAAAACGATTATGATATTCTGGGATATAGTTCGGATGAGACCGGTCACCGGTGCCGAAATAAAGAACCGGCCAGCTGGTCCATTCGTTGCCCTGCCAGGATATGTCCGGTGAATAAAACATTTTGCGGCCTTGATCCGATATGTCAAAAGAAGGTTGCCTGCCGGAAATAGCTGCTATTGCGCCCGACTGATTCGATCCGGGGTTGCTCATAAAAACTTTTTGCACTTCCCATTTTTCTGAACGGGAATCGTTATAATCGACTTTCCAGATATTTCCGTAAATATCCGCCAGATAAATCACAAGTGATGCCTGCAGCTCAATTACCGACGGGTCAGCAGGAAAACAGTATTTCATCTCGGTAAATGTCTGAATATTACCCACTGGATTATCATGCAAACCGTATGTAGCTTTGAAAACCAGGCTTCCATCTGATAGTTTTACAATAAAAATCCCGGATCCGGCCTCATTCCTTTCAGGATTAAAAACATCATGCCTGTCGTTGTCGTAAGCATCATAGCGCATATCATTAACATCAAAAACATCAGCAGGATTTCCTGCACTGTAAACACCGTCATTGTTCCCATCAATCCATGGTTCCGGAAAAAGATCCTCTTCAGGATCATACCCGCCTCCAAAAATGACAACTTCCGTTGTACTTTGTGCTCCGATCCTTATAGCCGTCAAAACAGGCTTAGACCATGTAAATCCAAGATGTTCCGAAAAATCATCCTGTGATACGCCCCCCTTTATATGCCATTTTACAGACCACTCTAAGGGATTAGGTTTTGAAACGTCGAGAGCCCAGTAGCTTCTTCCGCCCCTTCTTTCTCCAAATACTAAAACCTTGTCAAAGTATTCTCCATTTCGCCTTGTGGTTGAACCGGAACCCGCATTATGCCATGTTCTGGATGAGTGAAGCGAACAAGATCCATCCACAAAATATTGATGGTGTTCCGGCGTTTCAAAATTCTTCAATTGTGTTAAAAGGTCGCCGGGAACAAATGCCCAAATTTCATCTCCGGGTCTGTATGTACGGTTTCCTATGGTAATAGGGGCGTCAGGATGATCCGGATCAACACTGTCTGCAAATACATGCAGCATCCCGTCGTTTGCTCCAACTGCAATGAAACGGAATGTCGGATCATGATTCTGGTCCAGATAGTTTATTACACATGGTTCTGAATGTATAATATCGCCAAGAATCCATTCTCTTTTGGCCAGGGGGGCGCCGTCCATTTCTTCATTATAAACCGAATCGCCGCTGTCAAAAGCACTAAATGTGTATCCGTAAATATGGTTAATGATCATGTCTCTTTTTAAAAAAGCAGCCTTTGTGTTGCCGGTGAGGCCAAGATCAGAAGGCTGAATCGTATCCGAAACACCGCTGTCGCCGTCACGCCAAAATCGCACCAGTTCTCTTGAAACAGATGCGTTTTTGCAGGTATATATATTTCGGACGTCATAATGCGGACCATACTCAACATCGATCCTGTCAATTAATTCTTTTAAAAGGCCTCCGGCACCGCCCGTTGTCACATCACCCCCGTCAGATGCATTAGACCACAAAGAAACGGAAGCAGGGTCAAATGTACCATCGCAAGACACAGCTGCATTCCCGTATCGGTCCACCACAAGTGACTCTGGTTCGCTCCTTCCGCAGTCCTCTCGTCCATCAGCCATGCTGCGCAGGCCATACTTTTTTAAATTGCCTTTCCAGTAGCTGTTATGGCCTGGCTTGAAAAAGGCCGCATAGATAAAATTACCATTCCTGGTTCTATTGGCCGGATTCACCAGAAGTGTCGGAGAAGCATAGGAAGACCCGGCAGATATCCCAAACCCTGTGTTGCTCAACATATTAACGAGCTGTTGCTCGCTGCCTGCGGTGATATGGAGGCCTGAAGAAGAATCAGCCATATCTTCAAGCATCGGGTTGGGAATATTGAATCCAACAGTCAATACAGAATGTTTGTAACCTGCTTCATGGTAGAGCCAGTGTGCAAGATCATCAGAGTAGTTGTTTGTCGGCCACACATCCGCATCACCGTAATACCCGCAATCCGATCCATAGCCGTCTTGGCATCTTCCGAATTCAGGGGAGGGATAATTTAGAGCTCTCGCATCATTGTTTATTCTTTGCCAGTCATTATCTTCACTGGGTAGACCTGCTGAAAAAACAACAATATAATTATAAGCACACTCGGATGTTTCGCGGTTAGTATTCAGATATATAAAATTTGCTTTATATGCGTCTTGTATTGCTTCCCCAATAGGACAGGCGCCCCCCGCATCAAGCCCTTCTAAGATATCGGTGATCGAATCAACACCTGTTCCCGGTGAAGCTGATACTATTCCGCCATTGCTCCCGTTAAAGACTGTGAGTCCCCAGTTTATAATGTTTTCCGTATCTAAAAGAATCCGCTTCGCAGATTTTTTTGCCGCATCCAACCTAGACTGTATTATCCAATCATATCCACTGGCAAGCGTACCGGCCTCACTGCAGCATGGGCTGACCGGCGATGACCCGGTATGGCTGCAAACATATCGCCATGCCTTGAAGCGCTGATGGGAATATGTTCCTTCATTGGTGCATGAATAATATGAAGAAGCTATGCGAAAATCTTCAACCAGCTTAATAAAATTCAACCAGTTACCTGTTGCAAAAAGATATAGCTGTTTTCCGCCATAGCCGGTTCCCGCATTGTTTGAATTGTCTGTAATTTCAAGTGTTGTGCCTTCTTCCTCATACAGTCCCGAAAAGTAGAATCCTGATGACCCTAAAATACCAGAAAACCCTACTTGAAGGTATTCTCCGGTCAGTGGGTTCTGTTCAGTTTCAGCGACAAGGATATCTCTGCTGCCCGGAAGCCTTAAGCGCCTGAGGCTGGATGAAACAATGACTTCATGTCCTTCTATGTCAATCAAATTAACGTCGGGAAAAATTACATGCCCGTCAGAATCGGAACTGAAAGAAGTGGGATCAGACACGGTCCAGTGATTCCCGGCACTGTTCTTTACAGGAATAATTGCGTTGGTGAGCAGGGGGCGTCTTTTATTTAGTGAGGGGTCTGTTTCACTGCCGACATTCTGTAGCACGTCATTAATTACCGAAGCCTGTCGAACAGTCCCGGATGCGTCAATCCATGAAACATTCGTAATCTCAGACCAGGTGCTGACAAGGTATATCCGGTCCGGGACAAGTCTGTCATAATCGTTACTCGAGCCGTTACGATCCCACCATGTGGAGCCGTCCCTGCAGTCGTTTTCATCAACCGCCACATTGTCATCAATCATTTTTCTCATAAATGTGGCGTAGTCTATGCTTTGATCATAAACCGGCATGGACATGCTCCCTGAAGTATCGAAAACCATCATGGCATTGTTTTTTACAGCCGCACGGAAAATATCAATATCTTCTGCACTGGCTGCCCCGGCATGAAGTATGATAAACACAAGAAGCAGTTTTAAATTTATTTTCACATCATACGCCTTTTCGTTGCGATAACATTAACGATAACATCATTTTTTGTGCTTAACCTTTTGGTCCTATTATGCAATATCGCGCAATTACAGATTTTTCATTGCTGCGAGTTTCAATTTCATAGTCATATCTGCTGAAGTCGATAGCTGAAAATCCTCTGGGGGGAAGGAACATGCCTTCATATTTTATTGTAAAAGCATACGCTTTTCCGGCCACTTCGTGTGGCCTTGGATGAGGAATATGGGCGCTCCTTTCTGTTGCGATGGTCTCAGGCTCATAAATATCATTGATTGCGTAGTTGCCATTCACCACTTCCATTGCTTCGCGACTGTTTCCTCCTTCCGCCACAAAGAAGTTTATTTTACTCTCGCCTTCATTTCTTGATATCCATAAATCCGTAACAGCGACACGACTCACAGATGCGCCCAGGACTGTCATTATGGCAAGCATAATAAGGACCAGAGCTGTCACATATCCATTGTTGTCCTGCATAAGAACAGTCATAAAACTGTATTCCTGATTCTGACCATGTTTTCCAGACACCGCTTTTTTATTCCCATGCCCGTAACGTTTACCTCTCCCTCAAGCTTTATATTAACGCCTACTATCATTGCCTCCACACCTCTGGGCTCTTCAGTCAAACGCCCGTCTTTCAACAGATAGTTAAACTGGAGATTTGTTATATCTTCTGCTACGACCTGAAATGTGTTCCCGCATCCTGCATTCTTTCTCTCTAAAACAGGAACATCAAAAGACGTATTGCCGGTGTCAATCCGGTATATAATGATATCCACCCGGGCAATAATATCACCAGCTGAATAATGCTCTGGAAAATTTTCAGCAACATGAATTAGAGAGGTGCCGGATGCTGAACCTGAGCTCGAACCAGATGCCAAACTCACATTATTGATCTTAAATATATGTGCGCCGCTTAAGTCCGATTTTACAAGGATACCAAAACTCCGACCGCCGGAGTTAAGGTCATCATCGCCATCGCCATCAAGGTCCAGATCAGACAGGTTCAACACATTACTTCCTTTTCCCGCATATGCGCTTGATTGAAGATGCCCCCTGTCATCACCCGATTTGACAATCATAATCGAATCAGTATTGTCACCATATCTTTCATGGCCTGATATATTGTTGACACCATAAATTGAATGCTTGAAGCTGTCATATCCGCTTTCTTCCGGATTCCAGTCAACATATCCCCGATGAATGCGCCCATCTAAAAATGTGTAATGCCCGGATTTTCTGATGTCCTCAGAAATCAAAGTCATCGCAGCTCTTAAGTTCTGATGAAGACCGGCGACCTGTAACTGGACCCGGTATGAATTCTGGTGATTGATAAACATATTGATGATTGTTCCGGCTACTATTCCGGCTATAGCTATGCTGATTAACAGTTCGATCAAAGTAAAACCGCTGGATGAATAGTTGTTTAATGGAAGCTGATTTTTCATGTTCAGAAAATGACCTTATCGCCATTCATTGCCGGTCCACCTCTTCAGCGTGACCACTCCGGCCATAGTCGGGGTTGATATGGCATATGCATTACCAGCATTGTTTTCAAGATACACATAACCCATTTTATTCGCCATACCACGGGAATTAAATTCTGAAGCATTGCCTGCATAGCTGACTCCGTCAGACGGGAAACTATTGCTTTCCGTTGTTGTCGCATTCCTTAAGGCGTTTCCATGCCCGAATGCAACGCCACTGCCATAATCTAAAAGATCCACAATTCTTCCGTGCCGGTCATCATCAGAACCCGACGCTTCACTGAAAACACCGTCTTCGTCGGAACCTACAATTTGATATTTATCGGCTTCTGTATTAAAAACAACCGCATATCGACATCCATTCTTTATCGCTTTCATCCTTGCCATCTGGAAATTTGAAAACATATCAATGGCAGCACTTTTCAACCTGTATTTCGGCAGCCAGTTCAAAAAAGAATGGCCTGTAGCTCCGGTGAAAATTGCAAGAATGCCAAGCACCGTCATAAGTTCAACCAGTGTAAAGCCTTCATGCCTATAATTATTTTTTTGTTTCATAGTTTTTTAAAAAACCTGTTGTTGCTAAAAGATGGGCCCGTCGTCAATTTAATGAGACATCTTATGAAACCGCGATATATTGCCAGCTTATTTTTCTACACTCTTTATATTATAAGGCCACATGGTGTCAAACGGTTTTTTCTAAATCGCGTTTTTTCGCATTAGCCTTAAGCAATGTGCCTGCAAAAAATCGAAGGGCATACATGAAGGAAAGGGTTATCGAACCAAAACAAAAGTTGCAATTCTAACGGAATACTAACATTTTGCAATTGTGTACGCCCGGCATGGGCATCTGGATATGCTATGCGAAGGGGACGAGCCATAATGTTTTTTTCAAAACACTACAAACAGGTCAAGAGCGGACTTGACCCCTTGATTGACCCCTTGATTCATTGACCCCTTAATTCACTTTTGATGAAAACCCTTGTGCCAAACCATATGCCTTCTTACAGACATTCTTCATAAAAGCGATGCCAAAGGTGTCAAATTAAACCTGGAAAGTGATGATGAGATTAAAGCGGCGTATCAGGAGATAATCAAAAATGCGAAAGCATACAAACATGACGCGGATATTCATGGCGTTCTGGTTTCTCCCATGTCATCATCCGAG
>CAZTYY010000082.1:10854-13032 GCA_964617785.1 uncultured Desulfobacterales bacterium
CAAACATGACGCGGATATTCATGGCGTTCTGGTTTCTCCCATGTCATCATCCGAGCTTGAGGTGATAGTCGGAACCAAAACAGATGATCAGTTCGGACCTGTGATTATGTATGGTCTAAGGGGGGATAATGGTGGAAATTATGAAAGATGTTACCTTCTGGGTTCTCCCTATATCTCCGAGATTGGCAAGGAGGATGCTGGATGATACAAGATCATCTATTATCCTGGACGGCATAAGAGGGCAGGCAGGCTACGATAAAAAGTCCATGAAAAAATTGCTTCTCATGTGTTCAGAACTGATTGAGTCTTATCCTGAAATCGAAGAAATGGACTTGAACCCGGTTATCCTGTACCAGGAAGGTCTTGATGTAGTCGATGTCAGAATAATGCTCAAAAAATAAGATCGGCAAAACCATCCGGATTGCTATTGATAGTAGAAGCTATCTCATAAATAAAAAAGGGGAGGCGCTACACCTCCCCTTTCTATCTTTTTCTAAAAATCTGGCTTTTTCTAAAAATCTGGCTCTTTCTAAAAATCTGAATGATATCCTGAACTAATTCCCTGTTGCAGCGCCGTGGGTCTTAATTTCGACCTTTTCAGTTAGGCCTGCATAGTATTCTCTAAGGATATCAAGTACTTCTTCACGTCCAAAATGGTCGGGAAGATCTGTGCCTTCGGAAAGGCCTTTTCGAAGCATTGTTCCCGAAAGGAGAACCCTGTCTTCTTTACCATGCGGGCAGGTACGGAGAGAAGCCATACCGTCGCATTTTTGGCAGTAAAAAGTCCAGTCAATCTTCAGGGGTGTGCAAAGCAGGGCCTTGCCAGCTTCCGAAGGTGTCGGGATCTTGTCAAAAATGGTCTGTGCTTCAAACATGCCGTAGAAGTCGCCAACGCCTGCGTGGTCACGACCGATGATCATACGTGAGCAGCCATAGTTCTGACGGAAAGTTGCATGCAGGAGGCCTTCTCTCGGTCCTGCATAACGCATATCAAGAGGATACCCGCCCTGTACAACATTGTCTGCAATAAAGTATTTATCAACAAGCGCGCTGATACATTTTACACGGACTTCTGCAGGAATATCGCCTGGTTTAAGATTACCAACCAGAGAATGGATAAATACACCGTCACATACTTCAACCGCAATTTTTGCCAGGTATTCATGAGACCTGTGCATCGGGTTTCTGAGCTGCAGAGCGGCAACTTCACTCCAACCTTTTCCTTCAAAAATCTTCCTTGATTCTGCCGGGCGCTGATAAATGCCTGCATATTTTGTAGGATATTCAGCTTCGGTCAGTACTTTAACCGTACCTGCGAGATTGAATTCTTTCTGGTCCATAACCATTTGGACACCAGGGTGATCATCTTTTGCTATTTTCCAGAATTCTTCAGCAGTCGGTGTGCCTTCGCCCATGAAAACTTTTTCACACTCATATTTTTTGTCGTCTTCCGTCATTTCATACTTTTCGGTGACTTTCATTGTTGCAATAATTTCATCACCTTCCGGGTCATAAAGCGCTACCTCATCGCCGTCATTGATGCCGTCTGCATCTTCCTTCGAAGCGTCAATGGTTACCGGGATGGGCCAAAAAGTTCCGTCTGCGAGAAGGTAGTCGTCACAAACACTCTTCCAGTCTGCCTTTGCCATAAAACCTGTTAGAGGGCTAAATCCACCAATACCCATCATGATCAGGTCGCCTTTTGCACGTGGGGAAATAGACAATTTTTTAAGACCCTCTGCTTTTTTCTTTTCAGCTTCAAGCTCTGCGCCTTCAAGAAGGCAACATGTCAAGCCTTTTCCGCCATGCGGTTCAACTAATTTTGCCATAATACAATATCTCCTTTCAATTCAGTTAGTTTGCCTTTTATCTGGCCTTTCAATTATAGTCTTATTAAAAAAAATGAAAAATAATAGAGAATTAAAAATTTGTCAAGACTAATCGACAGACTATAGATAGCCAGCCTGGTTCTTATAATAATGATAAAAGATCTTATTTTGAAAGGCTAAATCGTTTCACAAAAAACATTCCAACATGTTGCAAAATATTTTGTCTAATATACAAATATTGTGTTTTGGGTATGTTTTGACTTAATATTGCTGGAAAAAATCCTATTCGGTACAAAGATAAAAATGTTGCTTTTAGGCGTTTTTTTTATTACTCAGTATCCGAAATTAA
>CAZTYY010000083.1:0-13017 GCA_964617785.1 uncultured Desulfobacterales bacterium
GCGTATCCGCCGTATGCTTCGGCAGCTCTTAACAGGATGTCTTCATTGTCGGGCGAGACCTCAATAAAACCGTCAAGCTGAACAAGGCTCGCTGGCATGGCTCTTCTAACGGTTTCAACATCGGGATTTTGATTCACCGCGATATTCATTTTTTCCATCATCGGCTTCATGCCGTCTACCATCATCCGGCTTCGGGTGGCGGCAGTGCAGCCAAAAGTCAGAAACACAAAAGAAGAAAAAAGAAGCACAAATTCGAAGCGACGAAATTTAATCATAACAATCTCCTTTACTCATAACAACCTACGGTTTTACTTATAAGGTTGGTCAATTCACGCTGCAAAACACTATACGAATAATAGCAACGGGCTATTTCATAGTTATGATCTGCTATCTTCTCACACAGCTTAGGGTTTTCCAGCACTTTTCGTGTTTCAGCAACCGCCTTTTCAGTAACAAAACCGTCAATTTCGATAACGGAAAAGCCCTTTGGTTTGATATCCATGGAATAGATAGAGTAGGTATTAACTACAATGGGCTTTCGGAAATAGACGGCTTCCAGAAACGCATTGCCGAATCCTTCAAAATTTGATGGGTATGTGACAAGGTCCGCATGGGGATAGACATCATAAAGGGTGTAAATTTTTCTGCCGTCAGGTGTTGTACCCCTTCTTTCACCGATAATGTCAGAAACAAAAAGCGTATTGACTTTTAATAAATCCGAATAGTCTTTCACCCGGCATTCATATTGAAAACCTTCATCTCCGGCTGAGTGAGATATGACAAGCCTTGCTTTCAGGCCCAGCCTGTTCACAAGTTCAATGGCGTGCTCTATACCCTTTCTTTTAACAACACGTGTGGGCTGAAGGATAAACAGTTCGTCATCCTGGATGCCTAACGCCTTTCGAACATCGGACGAATATTCATCAACAGCAGGAGGCGGATTTTCAAAAGGCATGACATTGGGAATAGTCGTTGAAGAGATACCGCTTCTCAGGCTGAGCTGGTTAGCGGCGGAAGAATTAATGACCACATGCTTAATTCCCGGCAGGTGAGGCGGGAAAGCCATATTCAGATAATCCCACACAGCATTGGTCAGAAAACGCTGGCGTTCCCAGAAAAAATCATGGTGGTGTGCAATGGCGGGTATGCGTTGCTCGCACAGGATCTCCGTTATCGCAAGGCCGAGAGGGATATTTAACGGTATGGTCAGGGCGTTTTGAGGAACAAGCAGTTCAATATTAAATTTGTCGATAAATTCGTAAAGCCGGTCTTTGAGCTTTTCTTTCAGATCCTGAATCTTTTGTGTAACAAAACGTCCCCGCTCGTATACACCGTAAACATTATTATTGATTTCTTCAATTTCAGGATGGTTGAAATGCGCTGTGGGGGCCAGATAACAACGGTCAGCGGGCCGGTCCAGTTCACCGGCAAAATAAAAGCAGGTAAACCCCTTTTTTTCAAAGACATCTGCCCATTTTGCCGTTTCCAGAGAAACGCCGTCTGTTCCGGCAAGTCTTGTGGAAATAAAACCGACATTATGAGAGCTCTTACAGTTCTTGCAATATGCCATGGACTTCCTCCATATCAGTGATTTGGAATTAACCGGAAAACTTTAGTCTTTTCTTTACATCTTGACAATAGATTCCAAGTTTTTTATTTTATCTTCTTAGCAGGCAGAGTTTTAATATTCAACCCCACAATTGCCGGAGGCAGGGAATTATGCTGGAGATCAAAGTCGATATACTGAAAAACCGTTTATATCTTACCCTGGGAAGAGTACGAAAAGACAAAGTCGCAGATTCATCCAAAAGGATCGAAGAGGAAATCCATAGACTCGATCAGGGCTTCTCCTGTATCACCCGAATTCTTGATGTGCGGGATATTGATGAAAATGATATACATGAAATCATTAAAATACAGGATTTGTTATCTGAAAAGGGAATGTCCAGGGCTGTTCGTGTCGGCATTGAGGCTGGAAAGGAGCTTTTGGATAGTATTGGCCAGGATGCCAATTATGTGGCTCTGTCTGCCGACAATCTTGAGGAAGCGGAAAAGATACTGGATGAACTGGATGAGCGCGATGCGAAAAAAAAGTAACTTATCAAAAAGATAGGAGATATCCTTGGCCTATTGGTCTATGGTTATTGAGAAACTGCAGACTTATGTGGTCGTTTGAGAAAAAATAGCAGGCTTGCTGCAATAAGGTCAAGAGCAATAAACAGGATATAAGCCGGGTCATAAGATCCCAGACGATCAAAACTCTGACCGGCGATAATATATCCCATCAATTGAAGAACCAGAAACATAGATACAAAACGCAGAACAGAGGCAAAGGCCTTGCGGCCGAACAAATCCGCAACAATAATGGGATATGTTGACATGATCCCTCCCATGGTAAACCCGAAAATCAGTACAAACAGATAGAGGGCCGGCAATGAATCCCGAAAAAGCGCAAGACCAAGCCCGATACTGTTAGCTGCGGCCAGCAGCGTTACAATTTTTCGGGGTTCAAACCGGTCACACAGCATTCCCCAAACATACTTGCCGATGGCGCCCATGAAAGCAGTGGCGGCCATCATACCCATTGCAGCCATGTCACTAAAGCCGATATCGGCGAAGCGGGGTTTGAGTTGGGACATGACACCGACAGTACCTAT
Source organism: uncultured Desulfobacterales bacterium (assembly GCA_964617785.1). GTDB lineage: Bacteria > Desulfobacterota > Desulfobacteria > Desulfobacterales > SURF-7 > JAFDJC01. Next base: position 2,658 of record CAZTYY010000083.1, read on the forward strand.
CATAATGAGTGAATAGGCAATTCCCAATTTCCAGAAAGCGCCTGTTCTTAAAAGCCTGGGCAGAGTCCAGAAGATTTCATTGTGAACCGTATAATTAACCGGTATATTCTGGGAGAACTGCGGAGATGAGTTGAACTGCCTGTTATCGATGCTTGCGTCTTGCAAGATGCCATCGGGCAGCATTCCATATTGCTCGGGCCAGTCTCTGACGATAAGCCATGCCAGCGGTGCCACAATGAAAATCATCAAGCCGATTACCAGGGATGCATCTTCAGTACCGCGATGAAGTATCAGCAAAAGGGCAAGAAGCGGCAAGGTCGCTCCGGAAAAGGAGATCCCGGCAGTGGCAATTCCCAGAGCTTTACCGCGTTTAACCTGGAACCAGTTGTTGACGGCGGTACTGGCAACAATGCCGCCATATGCCCCGTTCCCCATATATAACAGGATATAAAACAAATAAAACTGCCATAACTGTTCAGCCCGTATCAATAATATAAAAGCAATACCCCCGACGAATGAGCCGATGAGCATTAAAATCCGGGCTCCGACTCGTATCACCAGGGTTCCGTAAATGAACTGCCCGATAAAACCGAAAAAAGTGGCCAAGACCAGCGCCATGTTGATATCGGTACGGGTCCAGTTCCGGAGTTCACAGATGGGTTCCATGAAAGCATTAAAGACATAGAAGCCGGTTCCTACCGACATGAAATTGGCAAAAAAGGCAATCCCGACGATATACCAGCCGTAAAATATTTTTCTATTATTTTCTGGCATGAGGAATCAGGCGCCTTGAAAACCTGTCCTTAATAGAGAATCTCTGCTGATCATTCCTTTGAACCGGCCTTTTGAATCTATGACAGGGAGGCGCTTTAATCCCTTTTCAACCATTATTTTAACAGCCTCATCGATTCTGATGTCTTCAAAAACGGTTATGATTTCTTTTGTCATGACTTCACCGGCTTTTTTTTCACATAATTTTTCCCGAAGCGTTTTATGCCGTTTCCCTTTTTCCTTGAAGGACATAGCGTTTTTTTAGATTTCCCTTAATATATACTGCATAAACCACATACCTGCAAGAACAAGGAATAGACAGCCGATATTGTTAAGGGTAAAGTTGATAACAGCGGCAAAGTTTGATCCTGTGCGAATTGCCTGAACTGTTTCAAGCGCATAGGTTGAAAATGTTGTGAGCGCTCCCAGAAAGCCGGTCATGAAAAACAGGCGCATTAAAGGGCTTAAAAACCTGGTACGGTCCATAAGGGCAAAAATAATACCGATTAGAAAACATCCTGCAAGATTGGCAAAAAGCGTTCCCCATGGAAAGCGGGTGCCCAGATATTTTACGGCAAGAACTGAGATGCTATAACGGCATACAGCCCCCATTCCTCCGCCTATCATCAGCACCAGAATTTTATTTATCAAAGCTTTCCTTACTTGTTTTTATCTTCCAATCCATTCATGATGTTGTCTGCTTGGAAACCTGCGAGCATAAAAGGATATGCATTGTGGGAAGAAATTGAAGGATAACCGGTCTCATCTTCATCATTCTTGGCAAATATAGTCAGCGAGTATTCTTCAGGTCCTTTGAGCTTGACCGTGTATATGGGTTCCATATCTGCAAAATCTTTTTTTGCTTTCCCTTTAAGATAAGATTCACACTCAAGCTTGGAAAGGCTTGAAAGGAGTCTGTCTACTTTTGATTTGTCAGCCTGGTTGCCATCCTGGTCCTGCCATACAGGTTGTGTCTCAGGGGGTGTTTTCTCTTCTTTTTTATCTTTATTCTTGTCTGATTTATTGTCTGGTTTATTGCCGGGGTCCGCACTCACTTCAACTGGAATTTGACTGATGGCAAGGGATAGTGTTTTGCCTTTGTTTGTCACCGACAGCTCCTGAATGTCCGCATCGTTAAAAGAGAGAACTGTTTTGTCACGAAGTTTATCAACAGTCAGGTCGAATTTGTTACGTAAATTTTCCCGTGCATGGAATACACGGTTGTCATCTTTTATTTTCACAAAAGTATGGCGGTTGGTAGAAGCTGTTTTTCCGATATCAAATGACCGTAAAAGTGTTGTTCCTTCCCAGGCGTTGACATTAATTTTTTTATCATCACCCAGGTCATAGCGGACAAAATTTTTAGATTCAGATACAAGGGCGGTCAGGGTAATGTCATTTATAATATCGATTATGCTTTCAACCTTGCCGGAATCGGCCGGATAATCCTTGGGCGCAATCGTCCATTTGTTATCAGCTTTGTTAAGGGTGATCGGTTCTTTGGCAGTTATGTTTATTTCAATCTTTGAGATTTCTTTTTTACTGATATCCGGAATATCAGGGAGATTGTATCCTGTTTTATCTGTTTTTTGAAACACAAGGTACAAAGAAAGACACAAAATAATTGCTGCAAGTACTATATATTCTTTTTTAATTTTCATTTAAAACCTCTTTTTAATTTTGAAACATAAGCCTGATTTGTTTTTTTCTTGAAATACGTTTGATCCATATGAATATTCCAAATAATACTATCAGCACCGGAAGGCCGGCTATGTTAAATATTTTTATAATGCTTTTAGTTAGAGCATCGGTTTCGGCAATGGGATTAAAATCCTGCACCTTGCTTCTCATTACAGCAATGTCGTCACGGTTATTTAGTGTGTCTATAATGTTCATTATAAAGGTTGCGTTTGTGGTCTGGCCTTCTTCGTCCAACAAATTATTTTTTAGAATTTCAGCAGACCCCACAATGAAGATTTTCGCTTTCTCACTTTTTTCCAGAAATGCGCCTTTTTGTTCTATTTTTGATAGATCTTGTTCAGATTTGTCCGGCTTTTTGGAATCTTCAGGGCCGATATCCTCTATATCTTTGCCTTCAGTGTCATCGGCAGCGTCTGATTGTTCTTCGGCGGATTGTTTTTCGGGCATCGGTTTTCCCTTAAAATAGCTTTCGAATTTACCTTCAAGGAGATATGCGAGCGGCATGCTTTCCTTTTTGTCATCTGAAGAAGGTGGCCGGATAAACATGGGATTCAAGTTGATTCTCCCCTTCATTTCCCAGGAATCCTTTGATGATGAGAACAGCCGGGTGGCGTTGATTCCGCTTTTTTCCATCTGCTTTTCATCAACTTCAAGCGGTGATATTCTTATGGCCATAAGGCCTTTGATGTTTTTCATAAAATCAGGTGTATTGTTTATATTGTTTTGCTGTATCTTGGGTGCAAAATATATAGAACGTTCACCGCCGCCAAACTGGCTGGGGAGCTGCTGTTTAAAGCAGTTTTCATCCATAACATATGAAGCCTTTAGCCGGACGCCGTAATGCTCAAGAAGTTTTTCAAGTCCGGTGTCCACCGTTACATATTGCGGCTGCCTGTTAAAGGCAAATTGCTGACGACCTTGGGGGGGCATAACTTCTTTAAAGGAGTCGGCAAATACGGCAAGACTTTTTCCTCGCATAAGATACTGGTCAATCTGATAAAGCTCATAGTCTGTAAACTTTTCGGTGGGACGTGCGATTATAAGGCAATTCAGGCTTTCCTGAATTCCGTCTTCTTTCAGGTTAACCTGTTGGATCGAGTAGTTTTGTGAAACAAGACTGTTGAAATTAGAGAGATCATCTCCGGATTGCATTCCAAACTGTCCTTGCGGCGGGCCACCCATAAGGCTCAATGTATCGTGGTCGGCAAGGTACCCGATATTTTCATTGATATCAATCAAAGATTCGACATTTTCATTGATGATTTCATCAAGATCCTCCATGTCAACGAGTTCGTAGCGGGTACCGATCAAGGGGAGCTTCATGACGCTCATAAGAGGAACTACGACAGACTTGTCTTTGTGTTCCATCACGAGTCCTATAACCCCTGAACCAGGCCTGATTTTTCCATTTGACAGCGCCGGCCACGTCAAGCTCATCAGGTTATATTCTTCTGCTTTTGTTTCAAGTTCCGGACTTTTTGTGGGATCAAAATGTTTGAAGGCGAGTTTTCCATAGTTTTTTGCATTCAGTTTTTCGATTGTTTTTTTAATGGTGTTCGGCAAATCAGGCAGTTCTTTATGACCCATGAATGGTGCGACAAGGTTTAAAGATGAAGACATGTATAGATTGACATTTATTTTTTCGGAAAGGGCCAGAAGCGTGCTGATTTTGTTATTCATTTTCTGTATGGCAGTTGTCAGCCGGTATTCCAGGCCATCCATAGATGTAATAGCTTGTATCTTCTCAACAATATCGCCATGAATCACAACAAGACCCATGTATGCATTCTTAAACTTGAGTTCATCCTGTTCGATCATACGTATTTGAATTGGATTAATGCCATAGCTTTCCGCAAGCTCCCTGTTCCCGCTGCTTGCGACACCCATGCTCTCGGCATCCGGGCTTACATCATAAAACTTATAATTAAAAAAAGTGTTTGCATTAATTTCATATTCTTTCAACAGATCACGGAGATAACGCTCGGTATTGTTGTGCGGAGCAGGAAGGTTCTTGGTAAAGAAAACTTTGATAGTAAGAGGTTCGGACAAAGAAGATACAACCTCTTGACTGACATCTGATAAAGAGAATATTTTATTTTCCGTAAGGTCAATTCTGAAAAACAGAGTAATGCCTGCCAGATTAACCAGCACTATAATGATTAGATATATTAACAGTTTGAAATATTTTCCGGATTTGTTCACAACAGTCATTTTACTCTCCTTATACCTTTTCCTGCATGGCAAGATGCGCACCAAATGCACCGATAAATGTTATACTCAGAAAATAGAGAATGTCCCGTGAGTCGATAATTCCCTTTGAAATGTTCTGAAAATGAAAATCAGCGCCAAGGTATCCTATAATCCCCAGGAGTGACTGGGGAATGAAAAAAAGCATCTTATCAATAAGGGTAAGGCTGAAACATATGGCCATACCGACAATAAATGCGATAATCTGGTTTCGTGTGAGTGAGGATGCAAAAAGGCCTATTGAAGCGTATGCCGCACCAAGAAGGATGGCCCCAATGTATCCCCCTATAACTGGCCCCCAGTCAAGTTGCCCTATCATGGTAACTGTTAGCGCATATGCAAGTGTCGGAAGAAGCATAGCGATAATGAGGGCAGTTGCCGCCAGAAGTTTACCCAGGATAATATCCCTGAATGTAACCGGCAGGGTAAGTAATGTTTCATATGACCCGATGTTCAACTCTTCTGAAAAAAGTCGCATGGTAATAGCCGGTATTACGAATGAAAAAATAAGGGGAAGAAGAGAGAAAAAATTTCTAAGACTCGCCTGGCCATAAAGAAAAAACGTGGCAAAAAAGAACCATCCTGTTACAAGAAGAAAAATTGATATTACAATATATGCGATCGGTGAAATAAAATAATCTTTGAATTCTTTTTTGAAGATATTAATAACTTGATTCATATTTAATTCTCCCTTGTCAGATCACGGAATATATGTTCCAGGGTTTTTGTTTCCTGGCGCAATTCATATAAATCCCAGTCTGTTTCTTTTATTTTCCGGTAAACCGATTTTCTCAAATCATCCGAGGCTTTGCACGTAAGGCTGACATCAATGACATCATCCCTCACAGCTGTCGGTGTGTCGATACGTAGAACACCATCTATTGAGCCGAAAAGATTCTTTATTGACGGTATATCGGCATTCAAAAGAGAGATATTGATGATATGTTCATGGTTGCCTTCCTGTTTGAGGGCTTCCGTACTCCCGTCTGCCACAATCTTACCCTTGTTGATGATGACGATTCTGTCGCAGGTAGCTTCAGCCTCAGTTAGAATGTGCGTAGAAAGAATAACCGTTTTTTCTTTTCCGATTTGTTTGATTATTTCCCTGATCTCTGCAATCTGATTTGGGTCAAGGCCTGAAGTGGGCTCATCCAGAACAAGAATTTCAGGGTCATCCATCATTGCATGTGCAAGACCGACTCTCTGTTTCAGGCCTTTTGAGAGTTCTTCAATGGTTTTGTGCATTATTCCGTGTAACCCGCAGATGTCCACCAGCTTTCTAATCCGTGAAGCTTTCTTTTCTGGGCCAAGCCCACGGACATCTGCAATATAATTCAGGTAATCATATACCAGCATGCTGTGGTATAGCGGGGCGGATTCAGGCAGGTATCCGATCAGTTTTTTAATCTCTAATGTGTTTTCCCTTATGGAAAAATTTTTTACCCGGATATCACCGGTTGTGGGCAGAAAGAAACCGGTAAGCATTCTGAGGGTTGTGGTTTTTCCTGCGCCGTTTGGGCCCAGCAGGCCAAGAATTTCACCTTTCTGTATGTCGAGATCGATGTGGTCCACGGCACACAGTTCATTAAAATACTTGGTAAGATTTTCAACATGGATCATTTCTGACTCCCCATATAAAGTAATGTTGTTAAAAGATTATGCCGGTTTTCATTTCTGACCGAGACTCCGGCTTTTTGATTAGTTTCAACAGCTTAAATCAATGGAGTAATATATAGCAAAATCAAAGAAAATCAACCCCTGATATTATTTAATCGATACTTTTTAACCATAAGAAAACAATTTTCCCCCACCTGCCACACGCATCCCTTTTTAATTAAAGCAAAAGCTGTGAATAATCAGTTTAAGTCTTGACACACAATACCCTCTTTCCCTATTGTCATTGGCAGAAAAGCGGCTTCTTTTCACTTATATTTTATTACTACAAGAGGGAAAACCAATGAACACTAAATACTCGTTCAAAAACATATGCCTTGTATTCATCATGGGTGCATTTTTCTTAATCTCTGCCTGTTCTTCAATCAACCCTTTACCGTACGACCCGCCAGAGTCTCCCCCTCTGACAGGCCCCATTGCGCCCAATAATGCCTTAAACCGAGTACAACCACTTGGGGTTGGCCAGCTTGGAACTGCCGAGGACTTGGCTGTGGATAAGCAAGGACGAATTTACGGCGGTACTGTCGATGGCCGTATACAACGCATTACCTTCGACCCGGATGGAGAAGAACAAGTAGAAACATTCGTTCAAACTGATGGCCGCCCTCTTGGACTTGACTTCGATTCCGAGGGAAACCTCATCGTAGCCGATGCAATCAAGGGCCTCCTTGCCATCGACCCAGAGGGAACGGTGCGAGTGCTAACGACCGAGGCCAACGGTGTTCCCTTCCGCTTTACCGATGATGTAGATGTGGCAACTGACGGAAGGATCTACTTTTCCGATGCAAGTTCTGTATGGGGTATAAATGAATACCTTTACGACTTGCTCGAAGCGCGTCCCAATGGCCGGCTGCTTCGCTATGATCCTGAGACCAAGCAGACAGAAGTTCTGCTTAGAGATCTCTATTTTGCCAATGGTGTCGCTGTATCCCAAAACGAAGATTTTGTCTTGGTCAATGAAACTTATCGTTACCGAATCACCCGATATTGGATCACAGGGCCAAAATCCGGGACTTCTGATGTGTTCATAGACAATTTACCTGGTTTCCCGGACGGTGTTTCCAGCAACGGCCAGGGAACGTTTTGGCTTGCACTTTTTACTGTGCGCAACCCTATGATGGATTGGAGCCATCCAAAACCTTGGCTCAAGAGCTTCATCTCAACGCTACCCAAGTTTTTATGGCCCAAGCCTAAACCATATGGCTTCGTTCTATCCCTCGACGAGCAGGGTCGCATCATCCAAAGTTTGCAAGATCCTTCAGGTGAAGTAGCCAAAGAGGTCACTTCTGCGGAGGAATATGACGGTTACTTATACTTGGGATCTTTACATGGTGACCGAGTCTGGCGTTACGCCCTTGCAGGACAAGGAAATTAATCAACATAATCATTCTCGGTAGATTTTCCAGGTAGTTAGGATCTCAATATAAAAAAACAGAGATATGATAAAAAGATTTCAATTTTTACGAAGCCATCATCAGTAATAATATTTTTAAAGATAACCATAAGCATATTGCGGTTAAGTCTTGACACACCTGCCGCTATTAAATATCAACCTATAATATAAGCAGGTTACTTTGCCACCAATGTATAGTTTTTTGCTAAGTCGTCAAAATAGAATAAAAAATTATAATGTCAAAATTGACCGTAAACAAGAATCGCGCCGTATTTATCCTGGTTATACTCGCAGGATGCGTCTTTGGAGGCATGGGAGGTGCCTTTTTTGCCCTGACCCATGACCTTCCCCAGATACAGGCACTTGAATCATTCAAGCCTTCTTCCGTTACAAGAATCTATTCAGCTGACAATACAATACTCGCAGAGATATTTGCTGAAAAACGCGATCCTGTACCTCTAAGTCAAATCCCTGTTTATTTAAAAAAGGCGATCGTCGCTATAGAAGATAAAAACTTTTACTCCCATTCCGGCGTGGACCTGAAGGGTATAGCGAGAGCTGCGATTAAGGATGTAAAGGCCGGAAAATTTGTCGAAGGTGCAAGCACCATTACCCAACAGCTGGCCAAGACACTTTTTTTGACACCGGAAAAGAATATTTTGAGAAAAGTAAAAGAGGCGGTTTTGGCATTTCAGATGGAAAGGCGCTATACAAAGGATGAGATATTGAGCCTCTATTTAAATCAGATCTATTTTGGAAGCGGGGCATATGGAGTAAAAGCGGCTGCATGGATTTTTTTTAATAAAAAAGTAGAAGACCTGACACTTGCGGAATCAGCACTGATTTCAGGAATGCCCAAGTCACCCTCGAGATACTCCCCTTTAGTCAACCCTGATCTATCCATGAAGCGCAGAGACATTGTTCTCAGGCAGATGTTGAAAGATAAAATTATTTGTGAAAAAGAATTTATGGAAGCAAAGAATGAGCTCCTTAATTTCTCTAAAAAGAGAACAACGGCTGTTAGGGCCCCATATTTTGTCGCCTATGTAAAGAAATATCTTGAGGCGATGATCGGCTCATCCATGCTTTACAGGAATGGATTGGAGATCTATACAACCCTTGACATTGATTTACAGGAAGCAGCTGAAGCGGCTGTGGACAAAAGGATTTCAGAGCTTGAAGAAAGGATGAAAAAGAAAACACTGGAACATATCGATCCTCAGTGTGCGGTTATTTCACTGGATGTAAAAACCGGAGGAATCCTTGCTATGATCGGTGGGAAGGACTATTCCAAAAGTTTTTTTAACCGTGCCGTATCGGCAAAAAGGCAGCCGGGTTCGGCATTTAAACCGATAGTTTACGCATGCGCCATTGAAAGTGGTTTTGCTCAGAACATGTTGATACTTGACACACCGGTTGAATTTTCCATGCCGGGAAAAAACAGGTCCTGGAAACCCGAGAATTTTTCAGAGAACTATTCCGGTGAAATGACACTGAGAAAAGCGTTGACCCACTCAAAAAATGTGCCTGCTGTGAGACTGATCGAAATGCTCGGCGTATCTTCGGTGGTTCATTTTGCACAACTGCTTGGTATTGAATCTGTTCTTATGCCATATCTTTCTCTGGCATTAGGGACGTCTGAGGTTAATCTTTTAGAGCTGACCGCTGCTTATGCCGCATTTTCAAACAAAGGGCAATATATCAAACCGTTTGGCGTAACAGAGATTCGTGATAGAAACGGCAGACTTCTCAAGCGTGTAAAGCCGGAAAAAAAAGTCGCCTTGTCACGTGAGGCTGCCGCTGTTATAACAGATATGCTCATCGGTGTCGTCAACGAAGGAACGGGAAAACAGGCACGCATTCTAAAGCGCCAGGTTGCCGGGAAAACAGGCACCGCAGACAACTACAAGGACGCGCTTTTTGTCGGCTATTCGCCTTTGGTGGCCACAGGCGTCTGGGTGGGGCAGGATAATTATCATACACTTGGAAAACTGGAAACAGGTGCGCGAGCCGCGCTTCCCGTATGGATAGATGTAATGGAAAAAGCGTTTGCAGACAGGCCGGTAGAATATTTTGATATTCCGGACAATGTTGTAAGGAAAAGAATTGATCCTGAATCCGGCAAACCGTCATCAACGAAGATATCAAGCGCTGTATCGGCACTTTTTATAAAAGGAACAGAACCATCATAATTTTGGTTTTTTACGAGATTTTCAATGACTAAGAATGTAACAAAAATTCAAAGCGAATTAAGGCAGCTAAAAGATAAGGAAACAGCTGAACACGCCCAAAGATTTTTTAAAACAGGAAAGGGTGAATACGGAGAAGGTGATAAATTTTTGGGTATTCGCGTTCCTGTTTTAAGAAAATTTGTAAAAAAGCACAGGGGAATAACAGCAGATGAAGCTTCTGTATTGCTAAAGTCGAAGTTTCATGAAGAGCGTATGCTCTCTCTTTTTTTTCTTGTAGATATTTTTAAAAGAGGGGAAGAGAAAATTAAAGGCAAAGTTTACAGGACCTATATTGATAACACAAAGTATATTAATAACTGGGATCTTGTTGACACGACTGCCG
>CAZTYY010000084.1:0-12924 GCA_964617785.1 uncultured Desulfobacterales bacterium
GGCTAATCGTCAGGAAGCTGTTCCATAAGGCGTTAACCATTACTTAAAAAAGGGCATTGTAAGCTTATGATGACAGCCGATCAGTACGAAGAGAGTCTCAGGCGCTTAAACATAGAAGTGTACATGTTTGGCAAACGTGTTAAAAATGTAGTGGATGATCCCATCATCCGTCCATCCATGAACGCCGTAGCCAAAACCTATGAACTGGCCGGCCGACCTGAGCATGAAGATATCATGACCGTTGTTTCTCATATCACAGGGAAGCGGATCAATCGATTTACTCATATCCATCAGAGCATAGAAGATCTTGTTAAAAAGAGCAAAATGGGCCGTCTGCTCGGTCGTGAGACCGGGTGCTGTTTCCAGCGTTGTGTGGGTATGGATGCGCTCAATGCCCTTTCCATAGCGACCTTTGATATTGATAAGGCCCATGGCACTGACTATACTCAACGCTTTAAGAAATACCTTTCATATGTTCAGGAAAACGATCTTACCTGTGACGGGGCCATGACCGACCCGAAAGGCAACAGACGTCTTCCGCCCCACAAACAGGCTGATCCGGATCTTTATCTTCGTGTGGTTGAAGAGAAACCGGACGGCATTGTTGTATGTGGCGCCAAGGCTCACCAGACCGGTGCCGTCAACTCCCACGAGGTTATCGTGATGCCCACCATTGCTATGCGCCAGGACGATCGAGACTATGCCGTCTCCTTTGCCCTGCCGAGCGATGCCCCGGGTATTATTTACATCATGGGCCGTCAGTCATGTGATACACGTAAGCTTGAAGAGGGCCGTATGGATCGCGGCAATATCCTTTTTGGTGGCCACGAAGCCCTGATCGTTTTTGACAACGTTTTTGTACCTTGGGAGCGGGTTTTCATGTACAAGGAATATGAGTTTGCAGGCAGCCTGGTTGAAAAATTTGCTTCTTACCACCGCCAAAGCTATGCCTGCAAAGTTGGAGTGGGAGATGTGCTGATCGGGGCCGCACAGACAGCAGCGGAATACAATGGCGCAGAAAGTGCCTCCCACATCAGGGACAAGATCGTTGAAATGAACCATCTGAATGAGACGTTATTTTGCGGGTGCATCTCCTGTGCAAGCGAGGGCTATAAAACACCAAGCGGCACATATTCTGTTGATAGTCTGCTGGCCAATGTACACAAGCAGAATGTGACCCGGTTCCCTTATGAAATTGCCAGATTGGCCCAGGATATTGCCGGCGGTCTTATGGTGACCATGCCTGCGGAGGACGATTTCAAGTCGCCGGTGACGGGCAAATGGCTGGATAAATACTTTGCGGGCGATTGCGATGTGCCTACGGTGAACCGCATGCGTATTTTACGGCTGATTGAAAATCTCACTCTGGGAACAGCTGCTGTTGGCTATCTGACCGAGTCCATGCATGGTGCAGGGTCACCCCAGACCCAGCGCATCATGATTTCACGGCTTGTCGACATGGATGGCAAAAAACAGGCGGCAAAAAAACTTTCCGGGATCGATTAAAACCGGTTCGGAAGAGACTGATTCAGGACAAATGATTTTTTTTATCGCAATTATTTCTTTTTTATGATATTATGAAAGATAATTTAAATCACACGCCAAAAACTCAACATCTTGCATAAAGCTCTTTTTTAAATTTCGAACGGTTAACAAGGCAAGGAGAATCACAAATGAAATCAAAACGATTTTTTTGTGCTGTTATGATATTTATAATTTTGATTTGTTTTGCTTCAAAATTGTATGCAGAGATCGTTCAAATCACTGATAATAGTTATAACGATATTCAGCCTTCGCTTCATAACGAATATGTTGCCTGGAGTGGCTGGGACGGCAGTGATTATGAGATTTACTACTGGCATAGCAGTGTAATACATCAAATTACCGATAATAGTTACAGCGACACACAACCGTCAAATTATGAAGCAACCATCGCATGGAGCGGCAATGATGGGACCGACAATGAAATATTCTTCTGGAATGCTACCAGTATAGAACAGATTACCGACAACAGTACTAACGACTGGAGCCCTTCCTTGTATAACGGTACAATCTCATGGAGCGGCTGGGATGGGAACGATTATGAAATATATTTCTGGGATGGCTCAAGTACGGTTCAAATTACTAATAACAGCCTGGATGATTCCTGCCCGTCTCTTTATGACGGTACGGTTGCCTGGGCTGGAGATGATGGGAATGACACTGAAATTTACTTCTGGAATGGCAGCAGCACAGTCCAGGTTACGGACAACACTGTTAATGACTGGAACCCATCACTATACAATGGGACAATTGCCTGGAGCAGTGGTGAGCAAAGCGGTACCGATACCCTCAGCGTTAATTATTGGAATGGAAGTACCACTGAAACCATCAGCGGAAATAATACTAACGACTGGTTCATTTCTCAATATAATGGTACGATTGCCTGGAACAGCGGGACAGACAGCGATTCAGAAATTTATTATTGGAATGGTGCCACGATTGCACGTATTTCGGAAAACCTGATTAGAGACTGGGATTCGTCCCTATTTGATGGGACTATCGCATGGAGCGGTGGTGGCGGTACTGAGTCTGAAATTTATTACTGGGACGGAAGGTCTTTAGAATATGCTACCCAGATCGGAGATTCCGGCACTTCCGGTATCCCCACTACTTCCGGCAGCTCAAGTGATGATGATATTTGTTTTATCAATTCATTATACACTCAATAATAACGAAATAAAATATTAAACTTGGAACCGACAGGTTTGTCTTTCATTCATCTTTGTTTTCAAAATACGCTTCAGGTGATTGTTCAAGATGAGTGATTTTATCTTTTAAACGTTTTATAATAGAATTTTTTAATGCCAGGGAAAAAGTGGGGGTGACCGCAAGTCGCTCATATCTTTTTATTTCCTCAAGAAGACGATTTTTTTCTGCCCGAACTTTTTCGGCTATTTCTTTTTTGGCGTTGGCTTTTTCTTCGGCTTTGGCTGCTTCACGCTTTTCTTCTTTCTTTTTTCTTTCAGCTTCAGAAGCCTGATTTCTATCTTTAAGTTTCATTATTGATCTATGGCGCTCCTGATTTTTATCTGAGATTCTGCCATCATGAGGCATCTCTTCAATGATTTCAACATGTTCAGTTTCTTCCGAAGGTTGTGTATTGCTGTATCGTTTAATGCCGTTTCCATCTGTCCAAGAGTAAATGCTTCCTGCGTGCACTTGAAGTGAGAGAAGGAATGCAAATATGATCGTAAATAATATAAAAGATTTTTTCATCAGTACTTCCTTTAGACAAATCAATTGTGACATATTGTATAGTGATACTAATAAGTAATTGATATTTATGGTGTTGTCAATAGTTGGAAAGACGTCCGGCAACTCAATTTGATTTCATGCCGAAAAACATGGTATGAGATCAAATTCTGGAAGTTAATTATCCGGCAATAAAAACAATAAAAAATATAGGAGATAGAAAATGGATGAACCGGTGCTGTTTGATGTTGAAGAAAAAGTGGCTGTTATTACACTTAATAGGCCGGAAAGGAAAAACGCCATCAACCAGGCGCTTTTAATCAAACTATACGATTGCCTGGAAGAAGTGGAAAAAAATAGCGATATCAGCGTTGCCGTATTAACCGGCAGCGGAACAACATTTTGCTCAGGCCTTGATCTGTCGATTATCGTAACGGAAAACCTTATGGATCCGCGCGAAGACGGCACTGGTTTAATGGATATTGTAAAAGCGTGCAAAAAGCCGTTAATCGGTGCAATTAACGGTCATGCAATCACGGGCGGATTTGAGCTTGCCCTTAACTGTGATTTTCTGATCGTATCTGAAAATGCATCATTTGCCGATACCCATGCAAAGATCGGGATTCATCCGGGGTGGGGCATGTCTCAACTCCTCCAGGATGCCATAGGCCGGCGGCGGGCATTGCAAATGTCGTTGTCATGCCAGTTTATTAATGCTGAACAGGCATTTAACTGGGGGCTTGTCAATGAAGTAGTGCCCAATGACATGTTGATGACCCGTGTGAAACAGATTGCAAAAGATATCTGCTCGGTTAATCCGCATATGATGCAAAAAGTGAAGGACCTGATTGAGTTTCGTCGAGGCACCACCTTGACGCAGGCGCTGGCCCATGAGAAAGAAGATTTTACAGCGTTTCTTGACAGTCTCAAAAAGGCTTCGACATAAGGACTCAGGAAATTCCTCTGTTATTTTCAATGGCCCTTGAGGCGATATCGACTGAGACACGTATAAGGTTTTTACATGCTTCGGAAGTCTCGATATGTCTTGTAAAGATTTCCGGGGAACTGAAATTTTTCCCCGTTATCTGCCTGCATCGAATGGATATCGGCATAAGCGCCGGAAAGCAACGATTATGATAAGCATTGAAAATCTATCAAAAAGTTTTGGACCCCAGGTGATTTTTGATCAGGTGGACTTTAAGATTAATCCCCGGGAAAAGATAGGGCTCGTGGGAAGAAACGGGCATGGCAAGACGACCTTTTTCAGGCTTTTGATTGGACAGGGGCAGCCTGACGAAGGACGGATATCTGTTCCGTCAAACTACAGGATCGGCTATGTCCGACAAGAAATTGAATTTACAAGGGAAACCGTCGTTGAAGAGTGTATGACCAGCCTTGCGGCAGAGGAAAAGGATCATTTCTGGAAAGCTGAAAAAATTCTTGAAGGGCTCGGGTTTTCCGGAGAAGATATGAAAAAGGATCCATACACGTTTTCGGGCGGTTACCAGGTCCGCCTTAACCTCGCCAAGGTGCTGGTTTCAGAATCCGACCTTCTTCTCCTGGATGAGCCGACTAATTATCTCGATATCATGTCTATTCGATGGGTTGAGCGGTTTTTACAGAGCTGGCAGAGGGAACTCATCGTGATCACGCATGACCGGAGTTTTATGGACAGGGTGGTAACGCACACCGCCGGAATATACAGGAAAAAGATACGAAAGATCGCCGGCGATACAGGTAAGTTTTACGACCAGATTGCCCAGGATGAAGAGGTGTATGAAAAGACCCGGATCAATAAAGAGCGCAAGCGCAAGGAGACGGAGCTGTTTATCAGCCGTTTCAGGGCGAAGGCCAGGCTGGCGGGCCTTGTGCAGTCTCGAATCAAGACTATAGAAAAGCTTGAAAAACATGAAAAAGCGGAGTTTGTTAAAACTCTTAATTTTTCATTTCGCAGTCTTCCATACAAGGGAAAGGTCGCTATGCATGTAAAAGATATTTCCTTTTCCTGGGACAAAACCGATTCGCTGTTTGAGAACCTGAATTTTACAGTAATGGCAGGTGATCGTTTGTGTGTTGTTGGAAAAAACGGAAAAGGCAAAACAACGCTTTTGAAAATTCTTGCTAAAGAACTGGCGTCTAACAATGGAGAGATTGTTTACAGTCCTGGTATAAACGTCGGTTTTTTCGAACAGGGCCATACAGTGCAACTGAATGATGAACGAACCGTTGAAGAAGAAATACTCTATTCCCATTCGGATGTCGACCGGCAACTGGCGCGGAATATTTGCGGCGCAATGATGTTTGAAGGTGATAATGCATTAAAAAAGACCGGAGTTATTTCAGGCGGTGAAAAAAGCCGGGTTGTTCTCGGAAAGCTTTTGGCAACGCCGGTTAATCTTCTTCTTCTGGATGAGCCTACCAATCATCTTGATATGGAATCTTGTGACGCGCTGATGAATGCAATCAATGAATTTAGCGGTGCGGTTGTAATGGTGACCCACAATGAAATGTTTCTTCACACACTTGCAGAGCGGCTTATTGTGTTCAGAAACGATAGTGTCGATTATTTTGAGGGCGATTACCAGTCATTTTTGGATCACGGTGGCTGGCATGATGAAGGAATTCGGGAGGATGTGGAAGAAAAGAACATCGAACCGTCTGCATTAAATGAAAAGATAACGAAAAAGGAAGCCAGAAAGATCAGGTCTGCAATAATCACAAAACGGTCCGGAGTTCTGAAGCCGCTGGAGAAAAAGATAGAAGATATTGAAAACGAGATCGTGGCCATGGAGGCCGGTCTTGAAGAATATAACCGGTTAATGCAGGAGGCTTCCCAGGCAGGAGACGGAAAATGGATTCAAACCATTTCACAGGATATACATCGTTGCAGAACATCCATTGACCATCTTTTTGATGAACTGGAAGTCATTATGAAACAGCTTGAAAAAGAGCGGTTTTTATTTGAAAAAGAGATGGCAGCCTTGGAGTCGGAATAATGCATCACAACTTTAACTTTTCACGCATTGATCAAGGTTTGACATTGTCACTAAAATAAGGATATAAAAAGTAAAATCAAAAGAGGAGGATAAACCCGGATGACGGAAGCGAAAAATAAATTTCACATAGTCTGGGGAATTGCACTCGTTACAGCAGGTCTCGGGGTTATCTACAGGATACCTCAAGTAATTCAAAGAATTAAAGAGATAGGCAGTTTTTCTTCTGAACTGTTTTTCATCAAGTTTTGTTTTTATCTTATGGCGGTAATGCTTATAGGCGGTGGTTCAAAAAAAATATATGATCACTATAGAAAATTGACTGATAAAATTGAAATCAAATAGCAGTATTTCCGGTCTGTCCGGGTTAGGGTGAGCAAGATGTCAACAAATACCGGTACCGTTCAAAACGAAGATATCAACCATCTTAAGTCAGAGGTCGAATACAGGGAAAAAGCACGGGATATCAATAAAAAAATATTTGCAGCGTCGAAAATTGACGAAATATTGATCGATCTTCACGATGACATAACGCGCCTTTTTGAGGCTGAGCGTCTGACAGTCTATTATGTTGACGGGATAAAAAGAGAACTGGTTTCAAGATTCAAATCAGGACCTGAGATTGAAGAAATCAGGGTCCCCCTTTCCCATTCAAGTATAGCGGGCTATGCCGCATACAAGCAAAAGCTGATAAATATTCATGATGTCAATGATAAAGACGAGTTGAAAAGTATTGACGCATCTTTGAAATTTGACAGCAGCTGGGATGCGAAAACCGACTTCCGCTCACAACAGATCCTTTGTGTTCCGATTGTTTTTAAAAAGATGCTTTTAGGGGCGATACAGCTTGTCAACAGAAAGGACGGAAATCCGTTTTCAGAAGAAGATGAAAAAAATGTCTCCGAATTATCGGAAACAATGGGAATAAGCCTGTATAATCAGAAACGGATGTCTACAGCAAAGGTGACACGAAAAACCAAGTACGACTACCTCCTGGAAAACCATATCCTGACTCAGAAGGAACTTAAAAAAATTATTATTGATTCCAGGGAAAAGAATGAAGCGGTTTCAACTATCATGATTAAGGACTACAAGGTTCCCAAAAAGGATATCGGTGAGTCGCTCAGCAGGTATTTCGGCTCGCCGTATGTCGAGTTTAACAAGAACGCCCCGATTCCGGGAGAACTCCTTGCAGGCCTGAAAGTCCCGTTTATGCGCAACAACTTCTGGGTGCCCCTGAGACTTGAGGATGATGAGGTTGTAATAGCGATCAATGACCCCCATGATCTTCAGAAAAGCGGCGAGATCAAGTCATTATTTCCGGGCCGAAAAATTAAATTCAACATTGCATTCAAAGATGACATCCTTGAATACATCAAGCTTTTTACACTGGATGAAAAAGAGCTTGCTTCAATCGATGATATTATTTCACAGCTTCAGGATGAAAATGATGACGTCGAAGATGATGTATCCGGCCTTGATGAGGAGAGCAGTGCGGTTGTTCAGCTGGTTAACAAGATCATCCTGGATGCCAATGCCAGGGGCGCATCTGATATCCATATTGAGCCCTATCCCGGAAAAAACAATACGCAGGTAAGGATCAGAGTGGACGGGTCCTGTGCACTCTACCAGACGATTCCATATCAGTACAAGGCAGCGGTGGTATCACGCCTTAAGATTATGTCTGATCTTGATATTGCAGAGCGCAGGAAACCGCAGGACGGGAAAATAAAGTTTAAAAAGTACGGCGGCCTTGATATAGAGCTTCGTGTCGCCACTGTTCCTACTCAGGGCGGTCTCGAAGACGTTGTCATGCGTATCCTTGCGGCAGGGGACCCAATCCCTCTTGACAAAATGGGGTTTTCTGAACACAATTACAAAACTTTTGTCGATACCGTCATCAAGCCTTACGGCATCATTTTTGTCTGCGGGCCCACAGGTTCAGGTAAAACAACAACCCTGCATTCGGCGCTCGGATATATCAATAAAACAGAAACAAAAATATGGACAGCGGAAGATCCGGTTGAAATCACCCAGAAAGGTCTTAGGCAGGTTCAGGTAAAGCCGAAAATCGGGTTTGATTTTGCCGCTGCGATGAGGGCCTTTTTGCGTGCCGACCCTGACGTTATTATGGTGGGTGAGATGCGTGACAAGGAGACCACGAGTATCGGGATCGAGGCGTCTCTTACAGGGCATCTTGTTTTTTCAACGCTCCACACCAACAGTGCTCCTGAAAGCATCACCAGGCTTCTCGACATGGGTATGGACCCGTTCAATTTTGCTGATGCGATTCTTTGTATTCTGGCCCAGCGTCTTGTTCGTACGCTATGCAAAAAGTGTAAGAAGGAATATCATCCTCAGCAGTCTGAATTTGATGAACTGGTCAGGATATATGGCGCCGAAAAATTTGAGGAATTGAATATTAAGTATACTGACGATCTTAAATTGTTTAAGCCGGAAGGATGCGATTCCTGCAGTAGAACCGGATATGCAGGGCGAATGGGAATACATGAGTTGCTGCTTGGTACCGATCCGATGAAGAAACTGGTTCAGCTTGCAAAGCCAATGGAGGAGATCAGGGCACAGGCTGAAAAGGACGGAATGAGGAGCCTGCTTCAGGACGGTATCTCAAAAGTTTTTCAGGGTCATACCGACTTGCTGCAGGTCAGAAAAGTCTGTATCAAATAGTTTCCGTTACATTAACCGGCGTTTGGAGATCGGCTGTTTAACTCCTCCCTGTATTTTTTCAGCTGCTTCTGGTAGTGAAACCGGTCCTTACCGGCTATTCCAAGCGCCCGCTTTTCAGTCATGACAGCCATTTCGTACTGTTGATTCACAAAATAACTTTCCGCCAATGTATCCAGTATGTGCGGTGCTTCTTTTAGCATTGACGCTTTTTGGGCAAGCAAAAGAGCTCTTTCAGGGTTTCTGAAATAATCATCCTCACATGTTGCGTAAAGCCAGGCCATGTTATTCAATACTTCAGGGTCGTCAGGTTTCAGCAAGAGGGACTTTTCATAAAACTCGATAGCTTTTTGGTATTTTTTGACAGCTATGTAATAGTAGTCACCCAATTCACGGTAAAGTATTGGGTTGTCGGGTGTTTTTTCGATTTCTCGCGTAATGACGGTTTCAAAAAAATGCCTGTTCAGTTTTTTCCCTGCTTCACCATAGTTCAGGTTGTATCCTATTCCGCCGATAACAATCATCAGGCAGGTATATATTAGGATGCTTTTTTTTACTTTTTTGTTATGACGTTCAATCCAGGATCTGTCCGCTTCACACCTTTTCAGATAACCGACTCTTTGGCTTATGCTGAAATGATGCCAGTTGGGTTTGTCCGGCGAATGGCTGCCTGCAGCACCTATTTTTTCAAGTGATGAGATGAGAGGCGTCGCATTATCGAGCAATTCATAAACAAATATGTCTGCCTGACGTTCAAAATTCCGCATAAAGTAACCGAAAATAAATCTGAAGTAAATGATGAACACGGCAACATCAATAATGCTGAAGACCATTGAAAACATATTAGTCCCTGTTGGATTAAATCCAAATGTCATGTGATAAACAGGTTCTATGTATATTACCGCAAATACAATAAGGCTAAAGACTGAATATGATAAAAGCATGAATCCGATGAAAAAAAAGAGATAGAACAGGAGATGGTACTTTTTAACATGACCGGTTTCATGGGCCATCACAGCATCAAGCTCTTCAGGCGACAGGTAACGAAGAAGAGCCGGGGTTACCAGAATATAACGGAATTTTTTAATAATGCCCATCACGCCCGCTGTTATCATTCTTCCGCCAAAAAGGGGCCAGTTGAGAATTTCAGCATATTCAACATCGGCGTTTTTTAAAAAAGCTTCTATTCTTGTGCGAAAGATACCGTCAGCCAGTGGTTTACATCCCCAGAATCTCTGTATCAGAACCGGTGCAAAAAATGCCAGCACCAGAAGGAAGATAAGGAAGTAGCATACTTGACCGGCAGGACTTGAAAGAATATTTTTTGGAAATTCAAATGGCAGCAGATTGATTATATCCGCTATTCCGGACAAAAGCGTCCAGGGGATAAAGATCGGTACGGAAAATGATATGTTTGATTGAATGTATTCCTTCAGAGACATTCCGTCGCCATGAAGCAGCCTTTGTGAGGTGTAAGCACTATCCCATATAATACAGAGATAAAAGATAAACAGGGCGATGAAGCAGAGTGCAAGCAGGGTAGGGATTTCTCTGAAAACAGCAGTGTTTGTGAAATATGACGGCAGGCCCAGAACGTATATGTTTATGGAAAAAATAACAACCGCCATTATGGACTGGCGTGTAACAAGGGTATCAAACCTTTTGTCAGGGTTGAAAATATTGCCGGCGACAATATCTTTTTCAAGTTTTTTAAAAAAATGCCTGGTGATCCAGTAAAAGAAAAAGACAAGTCCTGTGAAAAATGAAATGGCTTCGCTCGAAGAAATGCCGGTATCTTCTGAAGGCTGATACGTTGAATATATGAGAAGAACAACTATAAAATAGAGAAAATTGCCGAACATGGATTACGTTTTCTCCGGTGATGGTTCAGATGAAGATGCAGATGAGCTGAAGTATCTTTCTTTTTCGCTGTAAATACAGCCGCAATATTGCTGGCGGTACATGTTAAGCTTTTTTGATTCTTCAATGCCGTTTTTCCATCCTTCACGGAAGTCATGATAATAAAATCTGATGCCGATTGATTTTCCAACGGCTTCACCTGTTTGTTTTATCCTGTCATGTTTTTGAAACTTACTGTATAGAAGCGTTGATGAAAACGCGTCGAATTTTCCTTTTTTTGCGGCAAGGGCTGTTGCCTTAAGTCTTTCATAATAACACGATACGCATCTTTCAGACTCCCTGAAAGTAACATTTCTTAAAAAACCTTCAAGATCATAATCTTTTTGGAAAATGACTTTAAGTCCGGCATAGTCGGAATAATGTTCAAGTGCTTCCTGGCGTTTAAGACATTCAGTGTATGGGTGGATATTATGCCGGTAAAAAAACCCCATCACATCCATCCCTTCTCCACGGAGTACTTTTAGTGGATATATTGTGCATGGTGCGCAGCATGTATGAAGAAGCAGTTTCATATTCTTTTTCCGAAAATAGCAGTTCCTATCCTGATAAACGTAGCCCCTTCACTGATCGCGGCTTCAAAATCACCGGTCATTCCCATAGAGAGCTCATCCATTTGTATACCCGGTATTTTTTCTTCCCGGAGTCTGTCCCGGAGATGACGGAGTTCTTTAAAGAACGGCGTGACCTTTTCAGGTGCATTAAAAAATGGAGGAATTGTCATAAGCCCTTTCACTCTGAGGTTTTTCAGCACGCTTATATGCCTTGCGAGACTCATTACATCTTCAGCGGCTAAGCCTGATTTTGATGCTTCCATTCCTGTATTGATCTGAAGAAGGACGGATTGAACCTTGTCGATTTTTTCCGCCTGTTTATTCAGTTCAGTTGCCAGTTTTAAAGAATCGACGGTATGAATCAGGTCGAACAGTTTGACCGCATATTTAGCCTTGTTACTTTGAAGATGGCCTATGAAGTGCCACGAAAGATTCCTTGATGAAATTGTTTCTATTTTATTACGCGCTTCCTGAATATAATTTTCCCCAAAAATGGTCAGTCCGGCATCAACGGCTTGCCTTACAGCATCTGCAGGCTGAGTTTTGCTGACCGCTATGAGCCTTATATCGTCAGGAGATCTTCCACATGAAACAGCTGCTTCTTTAATACGCCCCTTAATATTTTTAATTTTGTTTTCCAATGCCTTCCATTTCCTTTTATGTCACTGGTGATTTTTCATTTTTGCAACGTTGCTTGTGATAAGGTGCTCGATGACTTCGCATACGGGAAGCCCTACAACATTGGTATACGAGCCGTTGATCCGCCTGACAAGAAATGTGCCCAGTCCTTGAATGGCATAAGCCCCCGCCTTATCAAAAGGTTCATCCGTATGAATGTACCACTCGATTTCTTCTTCTGATAGGTTTTTGAAAAGAACATCTGTTTTCACCGTATCAGAAAAGAAATGGTCGGCTGTTTTACAACATACTGAATAGCCGGTAAAAACCTGATGTGTCTGGTTGCTGAGCTGTTTCAGCATGTTGCGGGCATCTTCTTTTGAGTCTGGTTTTCCGAGCACAGTATTTCCGATAAATACGATGGTGTCGGCACCTATTACCCATGAATCAGGATATTTTTCTGCAATATCAGTTGCTTTTGCTTCGGCAAGGATCCTTACCCGGGATTCCGGATCAGGAACATCGATGGCCTTTTCATCTATATTGCTCGGGATAACTGAAAAAGCTAATCCTGCCTGTTCAAGAAGATACTTTCTCCTGGGTGATTTTGATGCGAGAATCAGTTCCGGTGTTTCATAGTGTTTTTTCATGGCGCATATTTAACAGATGGTACGATATTTTACAAGCAGCCTGTGTTACTCTGTTTGAAAATATCAGCTTCTGAATCGGAACAAAAGGATAGGGTATGGGTCGAAAAAAAATCAAATTAAACTGACTCTTGAATTGACATTTTTTACGATTATGTATAAAAGCATCAAGTTGTTGGTAGAAAAGTGCCTGGGTGGCGGAATTGGTAGACGCAAGGGACTTAAAATCCCTCGGTTCAAGTGACTGTACGAGTTCAAGTCTCGTCCCGGGCACCA
>CAZTYY010000085.1:0-12843 GCA_964617785.1 uncultured Desulfobacterales bacterium
TCCCCTTGCTATCCCAAATTGACTTTTTACAAGACTGTCATTTTTATTGTTCTGAAAAAAAATTATATGTGTTAGAATAAATGTCTTTTTAACACCAACAGATCCTATTGGGGCCTGTATGGTCTCAACCAAAGGAACATGTGCTGCTTATTATAAATAAGGCCAATAGGATGCAAAACAATCAAGACAGACAGGTATCACACCTAATAAACGAAATAGCTGAAGGCAGAAACCCGGCCCGCTGGACCGGTCTTGTCGGTTCGGAAAGAGCATATGCTGTATCATGCCTTTACCGTCAACTGAAAGCACCTCTGGTTGTTGTCACCCAAACCGCAAAAGAAGCTGAACGATTTCTCGAAGATCTTGATTTTTTTTTATGCCCGCCAACTCCACCTCTCTGGCTGTTCCAGCCATACAATATTCTATCGCAGAACCTGATTTCGTTCAGCAGCCAGGAAACAGCAAGGCGCATTAGAATTCTCTATCAGATAACCCAGAGTCACATCCCACCTGTAATAGTGACAACTCCGGCAGCGCTTCACCAAAAGCTGATTCCTAAAAAAGAGCTCCTTGACTTTGCTGAGCCACTCATGGAAGGAGAAGAAACCGACAGGGATCTGTTGACCGGTAAAATGGTTTCTGCAGGATACGTTCGTTCGGCAATTGTTGAAGAACCAGGTGATTTTTCAGTTCGTGGCGGAATTCTTGATGTCTTTTCACCAATGTATGATGATCCGCTGCGCATAGAGTTTTTCGGAGACACCGTGGAATCTTTAAGATTTTTTTCTGCGGCAAGTCAGCGAAAGTTGAACAATACATACGAAGCGACCATTCTGCCTGCCAGAGAAGTTATTTTAAAAAAAGAAAACCTTGTTTCAATTATAGAAAGAATACGGATCAGAAGGTCGGAGCTAGACATTCCTGCAGTCAGAGCAAAAGAACTGATTGAACGGATAAAAAACGAAGGTGTATTTCCGGGCATAGAGAGCCTCATGCAGCTTGTTTACAAAGAGCTTGACACATTTTTTACATATCTTCCGGAAAATACCCGTTTTATACTTGCAAACACCTCCGGCTTAGAAGAAGCGACAATGGCAGCAGCCGAACAGGCTGCGCATAACCTCGCCAACGAAAAAAGAGAAGAACGGCTGCATTCAGACTTTAAGGACTTATACCTTGAGCCGCAGGAGATAAAAAAACATATAGACGATTCCGGCCCTGTTGTACTGGACCCCTTGCCTGTATCAAAGGTTGAATCCGAAAGTGATTCGCAGCAAAGCATTGTTTATTGGAACGTGAAAGACAACAATGATATTGTATCGGTATTGAGAGACCCACCGGAGAAAGAACGGATACTCTTGCCCCTTGCGAAATGGATAGATAAAAATAAAAAAAGCGGATGTACGACTCTTTTAGTATGCAGGAAGTCTCAGACAGACCGCCTGAATTCACTCCTTGAACCTTACAGCATTAACTCGTTCATGTCTGAAGGCTTACCGGATATTTCAAGGAACAGGGGAATGGTCTATATCTGCACCGGAAGGATATCTACCGGTTTTATCTGGCAGCAGGAATCATTGGCTGTCATTACCGAAGATGAGATATTCGGAAAAAAGCGCCGAAGAAAAAAGGTCCGGCAACAAAAAATCCAGACAGGCCTCCTTGAGTTTGAAGACCTTAAAAAAGGTAATCTCGTGGTTCACAATGACCATGGAATAGGGCAATACCATGGACTCGAAAAGCTGAACCTTGACGGGGTTTCAGGTGATTTTCTTCTGATACTCTATAAAGACGGGGACAAATTATATCTGCCCGTTGAACGAATGAATATCATTCAGAAATATCTCGGTGTCGACGGCACACCTGCCATACTCGATAAAATGGGAGGCAAAGCATGGAGCAGGGTCAAAAGAAAAGCCATGGAAGCTGTGGAAAAGATTGCAGGGGAACTCCTGAGTCTCTATGCCGGCCGAAAAGTCAAAAAAGGATTTGCCTTTAGCGGAAATGACAACTACTTCCAGGATTTCGAAGCAGGCTTTGACTACGACGAAACACCCGACCAGATTAAAGCTATAGATGATGTCCTGAATGATATGGAGTCGCATACGCCAATGGACAGACTGGTCTGCGGAGATGTCGGTTACGGTAAGACAGAAGTTGCCTTAAGGGCATCTTTCAAGGCAGTGTGTGATGGAAAGCAGGTCGCTGTCCTGGTGCCGACAACCATTCTCGCAGAACAGCATCTTAAAACGTTCTGTACACGATTTAAAAGGTATCCGGTCATTATTGCATGCCTTAACCGTTTCAGGTCTCAAAAAGAGCAGCAAAACATTATCAACAGACTTAAACAGGGGAAAATTGATATTGTCATCGGCACGCACAGGCTTCTTCAAAAGGATGTGGGGTTTAAGGATCTTGGGCTGCTTGTGCTCGATGAAGAACAGCGCTTTGGCGTAAAACACAAAGAAAAGCTAAAAAAGATGAGAAGTATAGTCGATGTTCTCGCCCTGACAGCAACCCCTATCCCCAGAACGCTTCATATGTCCCTGATGGGTGTCCGTGACATTAGTGTCATATCCACGCCTCCTGAAGAGCGCCATCCGATCATTACCTATATTTCCGAATTTGACGATAATATTGTTGCCGAAGCAATTAGAAAAGAGCTGAAAAGAGGAGGACAGATTTTCTTTATTCACAACAACATCCATACCATCACTTCGGTTGCTGAACGGCTTGGAAAACTTGTACCTGAAGCAAGTTTAAACGTTGCCCACGGACGTTTAAAGGAAAATGAACTTGAAAATACAATGCTTAAATTCATCAACCGGGAAATCGATATGCTTGTATGCACGACTATTGTGGAATCCGGACTTGATATCGCTTCTGCCAATACTATCCTTGTCAACAGGGCTGACAGGTTCGGACTTGCCCAGCTATACCAGTTAAGGGGGCGAGTCGGAAGAGCAGACGAACAGGCATATGCATATCTCTTTATACCCAAGGATAAAGCACTCAGCCCAAATGCAGGGAAACGTCTCAAAGTTCTGATGGAATACAGTGACCTTGGTTCAGGCTTTCAGATAGCAATGAGTGATCTGCAAATAAGAGGCGGAGGGGCTGCATTAGGCATTTCACAATCAGGGCATATTGCTGCTGTCGGTTATGATATGTTTCTGCAGCTTATTGAAAATGCGATATCAGAATTGAAAGGTGAACCTGTTGTTGACAAACTTGAGCCTGAAATAAACATGGATATGTCTGCATTCATTCCTGAATCCTACGTTACTGATATAGACCAGCGCCTTTCAGCCTATCGACGACTGGCAAAAATGACGGATTTAAAAGAAATATCCGAATTCAAAGAAGAGCTCACCGACAGATATGGCCCTTTGCCGGTTGAAACAACAAACCTTCTTTTAAAAATTATGCTGAAAGTGCTTTCAATAAAAGGTGGTATCAGGCGACTGGATTTTTCAGGAAAAAACCTCTCCCTGTATTTTTCTGAAATTCATCAAAAAAATCCTTTTGGCATCATTAATATAATAGAAAATAATCCTGGCCGGTACCGATTTACACCTGAAAATGTTTTAAAGATTAAATTGTCAAGCATTGGCATAAATGCACTTCTTGCCGAAACAAGAAATATCTTGAAGGAAATAGCTCACCGTGTTAATATTAAAGTTTTGTGAAAGACTATTTCATCACTTAAACAACGCACAATTTAGGTACTTTAAAAATGTTTTTTTTGGGCAGCCCGAATACAAGAACACAAAAATTTTCGATATTTATTGCCTTTACAGCAGGCGTTATCTGTTTATTGAACGGCATGGCCGGGTGTACAGATTCAGGTTCAAAAAAGGCAAAAACTTATCTTGTTAAGATAGGTGAGCATACGCTGACAGCACACGACTACAACAATGCCCTTGAGATTGCAAAGACCGCTTATCCGCATAATAAAATTCAAGGTTCCGATGTATCAAAATCTATCATGTTGCACCTCCTGAATCAGCTGATCGAAGAAATGGTTATTACTGTTAAAGCTTCGGAGCTGGGCATAGCGATTTCCGATGAAGAACTGAACGCTGCTATTAACGTAATAAAAGAGGATTACCCTGAAAACGAGTTTGAGCAGACATTTCTTGAAAACGCCATCTCGTTTGAGTCATGGAAAAAAAGGTTAAAAGTCCGTCTTTTGATTGAAAAATTCTTAAAAATGGAACTCCAAAATAAAATTTCGATAACTCCTGAAGATATATCAAAATATTATAAGACAAATCACGATAAAAAAATTCCCGAATCACATTTGTATAAAGATCTTAAGGATGTTGACGAATCGGTTATTAAAAATATTCGCCGCAAAAAGGCAGAAGATCTATATAGTGACTGGGTGGAGAATCTTCAAAAAGAGTATACTGTTGATATTAATAAAAAAATGTGGAATAAAATGATCGGATCATGAATATATGGAGATGAAAATAATATGCTTTTAATAAAAAGAATACAAAATTTTAAATGGGCTGTTTTATTTTCGGTCCTGCTTCTGTTGTCCTTTGCAGAGCCTGGACTTACCCAAGAAACTGAAATTCCCGAAGTCGTAGATAGAATCGTTGCAAATGTAAATGATGAAATAATATTGCTCTCAGAGCTGAATGAAGCTCTTGAGTCTTATACCGACAAGATCAATAATTACAGCTATTCTGATGAAAAAAGACAGGAACTGATATATAAATTAAGGGAGGACGTTCTGAATCAGCTTGTGGAGAAAAAGCTTTCAGAGCAGCAGATAAAAAAGATAGGTATACGTATAGAAGATGGTGAAATTGACAATGCAATAGAAAGAATAAAGGAAAGCAATTTCTTCACAGATGAAACCTTGAGAAAGATGCTGGCGGAAAAAGGCATGACATTGGATCAATACCGCGAAAAAATGAAAGAACAGATCCTAAGGGCAAAGCTCATAGATTATAAAGTGAAATCAAACATCATCGTCACAAAAGAAGATATTGAATCATATTATAACGATCATCATAAAGAATATTCGGGAATCAGTAAGTATCACCTTAGAAATATCATCATGAAGACACCCGATTTTAGTGAAGGCAAACAACAAGTTCTTGAAAGAATGAAAACCGTTCTTTTAAGACTGAAGCAGGGTGAAGCGTTTGCTAATCTGGCAATGACATATTCTGAATCACCAATTGCTGAAAATGGCGGCGATATTGGCCTTTTCAAACCAGACGACCTTGTTAAGAATATCAGGGACTCAGTGGAAAAAATCAACCCCGGAGAATTTACTGAGATCATCGACACAGATCTTGGGTATCAAATTTTTTATCTCGAAGAAATTGTCACAACTGAAGGAGTAACTCTTGAAAAGGCAACGCCTTCAATTGAAGAAAAACTTTACAAACTCGAGCTCGAAAATAAGTTTAAAGCATGGATATCCGATTTAAAAGAAAAAGCTCATATCCAGTTAATAAAATAGAATATATTTTATAAATATGACTTCAGAAGAAATAAAAAATATTTCATTTGGTCGATATCTGAAATCAATCAGAATCGAAAAAGGGATCGATTTAAAAAAAATCGCCGAAGAGACAAAAATATCACAGAGCATATTAATGGATCTTGAGAGTGAAAACCATGAAAAGCTTCCCGGCCCCTTATTTATCAAAGGATTTATTCAAGGCTATGCAAAGGTTGTCGGCGCAGACGCAATACTGGCTGGAAAAAACTATATGGCCAGCCTTGAAAAGCACAAAAAAACATTTGTACCGGAATCTGAACTTTCAAAAAGAAAACCTGTATTCCGATATCATTTAACTGCCTGCTTCAGCCTGCTGGCATGCATTATCGCCTTTTCCGTCTATTTAATGTCCGGTGCCGAGGACCCCTCCATTAAGAAAGTTCGTAAGCAGTCTGCAGACAGAGCAAAGAATCAGAAAATATTCACCGATGCAACTCTTCATGAAACCATGCCAAAAAAAACTGAAGATTTGGCAACAGATATATTTACACTGGCTGTTTCAGCAGTAGAGAAGACATGGTTAAAAATAATCATTGATGACCAGTCCCCCCAAGAATATCTCCTGGAGCCCGGAGACCATCTTGAACTGGAATCATCCACGAAGTTTAATATTCTTGTCGGGAATGCCGTGGGCGTTAAGCTGATGTTTAACAACAAACCTGTTAAGGTATTCGGCAAAAGCGGACAGGTTGTCACAATGCAACTGCCATAGTCTTCCTACAAAGGGATAATTATGATTACCGAAGTTAGCAAAATTCTTCTGGATAGTGTAAAAAAACTGTTGCGGCGCGGCGCTACAGCCAATTTGCAAAAAATCATCAACAAAACGCATGCAGCCGACCTGTCCGTTCTTTTCAGATCTATACCCTTTGCCGATCAACGACGACTGTTCGATATGATAACGGATATCGAACGAAAAGGTATCCTTTTCAGTGAGCTGGATGAAGACTCCCTGCTCCGCCTTGTGGATAACCTTGACATTGATGACACAGTTGAAATTCTGGAAGATATGGCCACCGATGATGTCGCCGATTTGCTTGGCCGACTGCCGGATGAAAAATCAGGGACTATTCTTGAAAAAATGAAGAAGGAAGGGTCGGAAGAGATTGAAGATCTCCTCCGCTATGATGATGATACAGCCGGCGGTATCATGATTCCGGACTTTATCGCACTTAAAGAAGATTTAACCGCTCGTGAAGCGATAGAGGCGCTGCAAAAAGACTATGTTGATGTTGAAATGCCATTTTATCTTTATGTGGTTGATGAGTACAACAATCTGGTTGGCGTAAGCTCCTTGCGACAGCTAGTTGTCGTTCCCCCTGATACTCGTCTGAAAAACTTCATGACTGTAGATGTTTTTTCCGTTAAAACCAATATGGACCAGGAAGAAGTGGCAAAAATTGTTGCCAGGTATGATATCCTCGCTGTTCCGGTTGTTGATGAAAACAACAATCTTGTCGGTATTGTAACGGTTGATGATGTCATCGATATTTTCAGGGCTGAAGCAACGGAAGACATTTTGAAAATGGCTGGTGTCGGCGAAGAATTTATCGAAACAAAATCTGTAATGCGAAGTACACGAATCCGTCTGCCATGGCTTTTTGCCAGCTGCCTGGGTGGCATATTGGCCTTTTTTATTATCAGCGAATTTGAAACAAGCCTTGCCAAATTTGCCTATCTTGCTGCATTTATACCCGTCATCATGGGTATGGGTGGAAATATCGGCACACAGTCTTCCACGATTGTGGTGAGAGGACTTGCCACCGGCAAAATCAACATCAGAGACCTGTGGCCGGTGGTGCTGAAAGAACTCACTGTCGGATTTATCCTGGGTGTCATATACGGTATTCTCATAGGACTCGTAGCACAGGTGCAATACAGCGAATTTAAGCTTGCCATGTCCGTGGCATTTGCGGTTCTTTCATCAATGTCTGTTGCAGCACTTATGGGGTCAATGGTACCGATGATCTTTGCAAGAATCAACATAGACCCCGCGGTAGCGACGGGTCCCCTTGTCACGACATCGATTGATATCATCAGTATATATTTCTATTTCACTATAGCCACAGTTCTTTTGGGTATATGACTCATATGTCCGGTTTTTCAACGCCCGCCATAATGCTGCGACGAATTGAACATGGCGATTATGATCTGATTATAACCTTCATGGCCCTGGATCAAGGCAAAATTACCGTGATCGCAAAACACGCAAGAAAAAGCATAAAGCGTTTTTCAGGTATTCTTGAACTTTTTGCAATGCTTCAGGTGGTCTGTGCAAAAGGACGGGGAGCCATGCCTGTTTTGCAGGAAGCATCCCTCGAACATCCTTATTACCATATCCGGAAAGACATTAAAAAGACGGCATATGCGAGTTACTGGACCGAAATAATTAACGAATGGCTTGAAGAAGGTAAGAAACAGACCGATATATTCTATCTTTTAAAGCAAGCCTTGCATGCGCTCGACACCGACAGCGTGTCCGATGAACATGCAAGCATCTTTTTTCAAACGCGTTTCCTTAAGGTCGCCGGTCTTTCGCCCAACCTTTCCGAATGTCATATCTGCAAAACAGGACTTGACGGAATATCAGACAACAGCTTAGGTATTGACCTCCCCGGAGGCGGAATTGTTTGCGGTAAATGCGGAAAGCACCCTTCAGGCAAAAAACAGATTTCAAAAGGGACTGTTAAGCAGCTCTTATGGATAAGCAGGGGGGATGAAAAAACTGCAAAACGAGTCAAGTTTTCACCACAGGCATTAAAAAATGGCCTTGAATTTTTAGACAGCTTTATTTCATATCATCTGGGTAAAGATTTAAAGAGCTTGAAGTTTTTACGCGACATGAGACATTCTCACTTTGGAAAAAGATAATCAGGTGATCAACATGACATTTAGAAACCTTAATAAAATACTTGAATCATCGCCGGCAGAAGCCTCTGTCCCGTGCCGGATTGACCTTGGCGGGACACTGGATCTCAGGACATTTCATTATCCCTTAACACATCTTAAACCAAGCACTTTTAATATTGCCATTAATTTAAGAACTAATATCCGCTTGCTCCCATATCAAAACGACATGGTTAAGATATCATCAAAAGGGTTTGAAAGTGCTGAATATCCGGCCGGCAAGGCATCCTATTCCCACCCCCTGGGTTTGATGTTTGCCATTGCCGGTTATTTCAATGCCTCCGGTGTTCATATTAATATCGCTTCATCCTCACCACCGAGAAGCGCCCTGGGCGGTTCATCAGCAGCAGCAGTCGCCCTTACCGCGGCTTTTTCAGCCATACTTGGAAAAGAAAATAAAACTATATCAAGGCAACACATTGCAATGCTTGCTCATACGATTGAAGAGACAGTTGCAGGTGTCCCCTGCGGAATGCAGGATCAACTGGCAGCTGCATATGGTGGCGTAAATGAGTGGTGCTGGCCTGCTAAAATTGAAGGGCCGTCTTTTATTAGAAATACAGTCGTACAGCAGGTGAAATACAGTGACCTGGAAAAACATATACTGATTGCTTATTGCGGCATACCTCATGAATCAAAAAATATTAATGGGAAATGGGTCAAAGACTTTCTTGAAGGCAGGTTTCGCGCTGAATGGGCTGACATTATCTCCATTACAAAAAAATTTATTGATTCACTCTCTTCCGGCAATTATAAAGATGCAGCCTTAGCCATGAATATTGAAACCGGAATCCGAACCAGGATGACGCCGGATGTTCTTGATGAAACAGGAAAAAGGCTTGTAAAAAAGGCTGTTGCAAATAAATGCGGCGCCAGATTCACCGGAGCCGGCGGTGGCGGTTGTATCTGGGCTCTGGGCGAACCTGCCGATATCGACAGGTTAAAAAGTTCATGGCAGGAAATCCTTTCTGAAAAAAAGAAAGGATGCCTGTTAATAAACAGAATCGATGCTGACGGGCTCATAATTAAAACTCAAGTTAAGTCTGATCGTCAGATATCTATGAATGACTAAAAGGAAGTATAGAATGCATTTTCAAAATGTTATCCAGTCTTTACAAAAATTCTGGGCAAAAAAAGGGTGTGTGCTTGTTCAACCGTATGATACTGAAGTCGGAGCCGGCACATTTCATCCGGCAACGCTTTTAAAATCTCTTGGGCCGGAACCATGGAAAACAGCCTATGTCCAGCCTTCAAGACGCCCTACAGACGGTCGTTACGGTGAAAACCCGAACAGGCTTCAACATTATTATCAATTCCAGGTGATACTGAAGCCTTCTCCCCTTGATGTTCAAAAACAGTACCTTCAAAGTCTCAAAATTCTGGGCGTCAATCCTCTCGAACATGACATAAGATTTGTTGAAGATGACTGGGAGTCGCCGACATTAGGGGCCTCCGGTCTTGGATGGGAAGTATGGCTTGACGGGATGGAGATTACGCAGTTTACCTATTTTCAAATGGCAGGCAGCATTGAACTGCATCCCGTATCCGTCGAAATCACATATGGTCTTGAGCGTATCGTTATGTATCTTCAAGGCATAGATAATGTATATGATATACAATGGAATAATGACATTAAATACGGGGATTTGCATCACCAGCAGGAAGTGGAACAGTCAACCTATAATTTTGAAAAAGCCGATATAGAGATGCTGTTTGATTTCTTCAACAAATATGAAGCGGAAGCCAAAAGGATAATAGATGAATCCATGATACTTCCTGCTTATGAGTATTGCCTGAAATGTTCCCATACATTTAACATGCTTGATGCCCGCGGAGCAATCAGTGTAACCGAACGGACCGGTTACATTGCAAGAATAAGATATCTTGCCAGGGCATGCGCTGAAGCCTATCTGGAGCAGAGAGAGAAAATGGGATTCCCGTTGTTGAAAAACGGTTGATTGTAAATTCAGACCATTGATGAAGATGAGAATGAGGATGTTATGGAAAACTTATTACTTGAAATAGGCACCGAGGAGATTCCGGCAGGGTATATAAAACCGGCACTAAAAGCTTTATCATCCGGGCTTTTGAATAGACTTGATGATGCGAGGATAGCGCACGGGGAAGCCGTCACTTTCGGGACGCCAAAACGATTGGCGGTTCTTGTAACGGATGTCGCATTAAAACAGACTTCTTTGACAACAGAAATGACAGGGCCGCCTGAAAGCGTCAGCTTTGACGATCAGGGCAAACCGACCGTAGCTGCAATAAAATTTGCTGAAAAAGCGAGTGTGCCATTTAATAAAATAGCTGTAAAAGAAACAAAAAAAGGACGTTATCTTACCGCTGTAAAGACAGAACGCGGACTCGGTTCAACAATTCTTCTTAAAACAATACTGCCGGATACGATTCTATCACTCCCCTTCCCTAAATCCATGCGCTGGGCTGATCTTTCCATAGGATTTGCAAGGCCTGTGCATTCCGTGCTTGCTCTTTTGGGTAAAAAGGTAATAACTTTCAGTTTCGGCGATTTGAAAAGTGGTCGTCATATTTACGGGCACCGGTTCATGGCGCCCGCCAAAATAAAAGTCCCCTCCCCTGACCGATATTCGGATTTACTGAAAACTGCGCATGTAATTGCGGACATTGCTGAAAGGAGAGCGATAGTCGAAAAAGAGGTTAAAAAAATTGCCGATAGTCTGGGTGGAAGCATAATGCCTGATGAGGAGCTCCTTGACATAGTGACCAATCTTGTCGAGTATCCGGTACCGATAGCCGGCAAATTTGATGACAAATTCCTTGAACTGCCTGACAAGGTCCTTATAACGGCAATGAGAGAACACCAGAAATATTTTGCCGTAACAGACGCCGACGGGAATCTGATGCCGGGATTCATCGCTGTAAACAATACAAAAACAAAAAATATGAATCTTGTGGCAAAGGGGCACGAGCGCGTTTTGCGGGCACGCCTGGAGGATGCTCGTTTTTTTTATAAAAGTGATATTTCAGAAAACATTGAACACTGGACAGAGAAACTGAAAGGCGTCACCTTTCAGGCAAAACTCGGCTCTATGTATGACAAAATACTTCGCGTAAGACAATTGTCAAAATTTGTTGCCAAATCTTTATCGGCCGCACCAGAGATTCAAAAGAATGTCTCAAGGGCCGCATGGATTTGCAAAGCGGATTTGGTTAGCCGGGTGGTAGTGGAATTCCCAAAGCTGCAGGGCGTAATGGGGAAGGTTTACGCACAGAAAGCAGGAGAACCTGCAGTTGTTGCTGCAGCGATTGAAGAGCACTATTTTCCAACATCTTCAGGCGGAAACCTGCCCGAAACAACAGAAGGATCGATTCTTGCCATAGCAGACAAAATCGATACCATTTGCGGATGCTTCAGCGCAGGACTTATTCCTACAGGCGCCTCCGATCCATATGCTTTAAGACGCCAGTCCATAGGCATCCTTCAGATTATGCTTAAAAACAATTATGCCTTTTCCCTCATGGAATTAATAAAGCAAAGTATCGCTCTTTTTAACCGGAATGAAGATAAAAACACGGACAAAACACCCCAAAAAGTTTACACCTTTTTTAAAGATCGTATCTCCCACCTTCTGGCGGAAGAAGGTTACAAGAAAGATGTTATTGCTTCAGTTACAAGCGTTTCTGCTGATTACCCGGCTAACGTGAAACGCAGGGTTCAGGCACTTGAAAACCTTAAAACAGCCCCTGATTTTGAACCTTTGTCAATCGCATTTAAACGGGTTGTCAATATTATCAGAAAGTCAGAAGGCGTATCAGAAAAAATAGAACAGACAACTGACACCGTGCTTTTTCAGGACCAATGCGAGCATGATCTGTATGAAGCCTACAGGGAAGTTAAAAATAAAGTGTTAGAAAATATTGAAAATGAAAATTACAGCCAGGCTCTTAAAGATATTGCTTCTATCCGTGATAAAGTAGATGCTTTTTTTGACGGGGTTATGGTAATGACAGAAGATAAAAAAATAAAAAATAATCGTTTTGCACTTCTCTCGGAGATAGCAGGACTTTTTGAAAATATTGCAGACTTTTCTAAAATTCAATCATCGTAACGTATGGAAGGAGAATGATATGGCTTTTGATCCTGATAAAGACAAAATGCTTAAACAATGGAAGTGTGAAGAAACCGGACTTTTGATTTCAATTAACCAGTATGGTGATGCACAGCCAAAAGTACAGATAGGGCCGAGAATACTGAAAAAAAAGGACGGTACTGACAGGGCTCCATCTAAGGCTGGACGGTTGACCATGGAAGATCTCATGTTTTTATATGACATCATTGATGAAATAAAAGATGAGCTGCAAAACCTTGTTACTCCAGGATAGAAAAAAAAAATATATAATCAGGATAGACCATATGGCGGACAAAG
>CAZTYY010000086.1:0-12793 GCA_964617785.1 uncultured Desulfobacterales bacterium
TTTGCGCCCCCTTAAAACTGACCCTGTCCATCAACTTGTTCCAGAAGTTGACTGCTGGCACAAACTTGGATGAAAAATCCTGCAACTTCAAGGGTGGGGAGATGGCAAATACTCCGGCAAGGTCATTGACACGGGAACAAAGATCCAGGGCAAGACCTGCACCGGTGGAAAAACCACCCACAATAACATTTTTACATGTATAGCGTAAAAAAACATACCCTTCTTCAACCGATTCCACCCATTCCATATATGTGCGCGATGCAAGATCCTCGGGCGAAGTACCGTGTCCCTTAAGACGCGGGGCATAGACCCTGTATCCGAGGTCTCCGAGGTATTTGGCAAGCACCTTTACTTCAAGAGGTGCAGCCATATACCCGTGAACCAGCAGAATACCGATATCGTTTGATTTTCCTTTGATCAGAAAAGGTCTTCCAACATTTTTGGGTTTTGATTCTTCATTAACTGCAAATTTTGTATAATCCTTTTCAAAATCCAACAGCGCTTTCTTTTCAAGAAGATTTGCTATCCAGTGTTTTGTCCTGAGCCCCGGCTGCCACGCCAGGTAGCGTAAATAATCCTGGATGTCAGCAAGCGGTTCAATCTCATTGAGAATGACGGCAACCGGATTTTTAATCCGAGCCATGTGAAAATCGCCTGATTCAGCAAAAGATGTTTCCTTAACCAATGTCCGGCCTGTCCTGTGGACGATTCCTTTTTCAATGGCAAGGGAAATAAAATTTTCAAAATGTTTATACCGGTCATCCGTCAACAGATTGATCTGATTGTCACGGAGCTCATCATGCAAAAAAATATTTTTTTTATGAAAGTCGATGGTTGTTGCGACAAAAACTTTTCTCCGCAAATCATCTTCATCTATCTCATAATAAGGTATATATTTCAGAAGAGAAGCAAACAGATGATCATGATTAACTGTTGTCATCCTGTAAATGGAAGACATATAGCGGTGCATGATATTAAGTGAAGACGTCTTCAGCATGCTCCTTGACGGAATCTGATCATCAAAACTGATAGGCTGATCAGATTCAATATCGCTTTTTACGACGCTACTCTTCATATACTGACTGACTTTAATCGGATTGCCGAAGCAAAGGTCGACATCGACACCGGAAAGAAGCATGCTCCCTTCGGTCATAATCTCTTCAACCGTCCGTTCGGACAGATTGCTTAAAAACCTCTCAGCCATGCGGCTTAAGATATTTTCCTTTGCCCGTATCGGATAATATGTCAGGTTAACCGGCACAATATAAGTTTCTAAATTAAACAAAGACACTGTCGCATCAATCTCAAACAGCTCAAGGATACGCTTGGCCTCAGCAGGATTCTTTTTTATCATCTGTTTTAAACGTTCACGGTAAAATTCAGTTCTAAGGGCGAGAGTAGCCGCTCCTGTATGCGGCGCATGCGTTCCTTCAGGAGATGCAACGATGAATGGTTGCTTTTTGCCTCTCTTATCATAGATTTTTTTATTTTTAACCATCCACCCTTCAGGGAAAATAATCCAGGATGCTTCACCGGTCAGGAGGCTTCTCACAATCAATTTGTCCCGGTCAGGATTTTTTGTTGAAAGAGCGCCGACCTCATTAAGATATGAACCAAGCGCCCCCTCGAACAGGCCGGCATCGGCAAGAGACCATATATCCTTTCCGGTAATGCGTTGGATGTGATAAGGAATAAAAACCGTTTCAATTCTGGTGAAATGATTTATTGCGTAAATAATTGCTCCATCAGGAATTTTCTCCTCATGGTGAACACGAATGTTTGCATTTGAAAGCCATGTGAGTGCCTTGACTGCATAACCGCTGGTGCGATAAGCGTATCGGTTCATTTGCCTGCCCTTTATGCCGAAAATTGCTTTGTGAGCTCACTCTCTCTTGACATGTATACCAATTATATTAAGATAACTAATCTTTAATAGCAAGAAAGTCTGTTCGGGAAAGAGTAAAAAACTATTTACAGTCATTTCCGAACAGGCAATCAATTTTTTCCGGAGGCATGGAAAATGTATTCAAAAATATTGATTCTTCGGTTCCCCAATACAGAAGTTCAAAAACCGACGGTCTGTAATCTGGCCAAGCACCATGACCTGACATTTAATATTCTGAAAGCAACGATTCTGCCGAGAAAAGAAGGCCTTATGGTTCTTGAACTCTCGGGCTCAAAAAAGAATTTTAAAACCGGCATCTCGTTTCTCAAGGACCAGGGAGTAAGAGTCGAAAATGCCTCGCAGGAAGTAAGGCGCAACAATGAAAGGTGTATGCAGTGCGGCGCCTGCACCGCTGTGTGCCTTACAGGTGCCCTTTCAATTAAACGTCCGGAAATGTCTGTGGAGTTTGACCAGAAAAAGTGCAGCATATGCGAACTCTGCGTCCCGGCCTGCCCGGCCAGGGCAATGATTGTGAGGCCCACTTCCGAAAGCTTCTTTGAATGAAACATGTCACAGCTGTAGCAGTCAGCGGCGGTATTGATTCACTTGTTGCAGCGTCTCTTGTTAAAGAGATGGGAGATGATGTGATCGGCATTCATTTTAAGACAGGGTTCGAAATCAACGACCCGGATTCCGAAAACAACGTATCGGATATCGCCTGTCACATATCCAGTCAGCTCGATATTCCAGTCAAAATCATGGATTTAAGCAATCTGTTCAGAACAAAAGTAGTGGATTACTTTATCAAATCCTATATGGCAGGCTTAACCCCCAACCCTTGCCTTGTGTGTAACCCGGCAATAAAATTTGGAGCATTGCTTGAATCTGCAAAAGAGCAGGGGGCATCCCGTTTCTCAACCGGCCATTATGCTAAAACTGAGACAGACAGCACCGGCATGATTCGCCTTAAGAAAGGAAAAGACCCGGAAAAAGACCAGTCCTATTTTTTAGCATTCCTCACCCAGGGGGATCTTTCTTTCACATATTTCCCATTATGGAACCTTACCAAGGATGAAGTGAGAAGTATTGCCAAAAAAAAAGACCTTGCGCCTGTTTCTGATAAGGAAAGCCAGGATATCTGCTTTATCCGGCACATGTCCTATGCCGGGTTTCTTGAAAAGCAGGGCATATCAACCATGCCAGGTCCTGTCATGGACACCAAGGGAAACATACTTGGCCGGCATAATGGCCTTCATCTTTTTACCGTAGGTCAGAGGCGCGGCATTAATTGTCCTGCAAAAGAACCCTATTATGTTCTCCGGATCAACATTGAAGATAACTCCCTGACCGTTGGTTTTAAAAATGAACTTTTCAGGAAAGAGTGCCGGGTCAAAAATATTAACTGGATATGCGACAAACCGTCATCTCCTTTAAAAATGCTGGCCCGTATCAGATATAGTCACAAGGGTGTCCTTGCAGAAGTCATACCGACCAAAGACCAATCCGCTACTGTAATATTTGATTCAGAGCAACCTGCTGTCACACCCGGACAGGGCGCTGTTTTTTATAAAGGCGATGAAGTGGCCGGCGGTGGCTGGATAGTTTGAAATTAGCTGACAGAATATGCCGACATACAGAATTATAACATTAGGCTGCAAAGTCAATCAGCAAGAATCAGAAACCATATCAAAGCTTTTAAAAACCGGTTCCTGGCAACCGGCATCTAAAAACAAAAAAGCCGATCTTTACATTATCAATACTTGCACGGTTACCGGAAAAGCCTCGATGCAGTCAAGGCAGGAGATACGAAAAGCAATTAAAGCCAATCCCAAGGCAAAAGTCATTGTAACCGGCTGTTATGCGCAGACCGCTCCAGATGAGATAATTAAAATTGCAGGCGTTCATGAAATAGCAGGCAACGCGTTCAAGGTTGCCATACCCGAATCCGTGCTCTCCTCTGAAATCAGCATAAAAAACGATCCCCCTGTTTTAAAAATAAGCGACATGATGAAAGAAACCCGGTTTAAGAAGTTTCCGGTGATTGTCCCTGATGAAAGAACAAGGCCATTTATTAAAATTCAGGACGGATGTAATACTTTCTGCACATACTGCATTGTACCGCATGCAAGAGGAAAAAGCCGGAGCATGCCTGCAAAAGATATTATTGAACGTCTCCGGCTTTTTAAAGAAAAAAGGTTTCATGAAGCGGTTCTAACCGGAATTCACATAGGCTGCTACGGACAGGACCTTGATCCCGAAAACGGTCTTCTTTTTGATCTCCTGCACAGGATAGATATTGAAAAAATCATGGATAGAATAAGGCTAAGTTCTATAGAACCTCATGAGTTTACGGATGATATCGTTAACCTTGCTGCCGCATCAGATACAATATGCTCCCATTTCCATATCCCGCTTCAAAGCGGTGATGATGACATATTAAAAAAAATGCACCGGCCCTATACTGCGGAACTGTTCAGGGATCTTGTGCTGAAAATCAAAGGCGTCCTGCCTGATGCGGCAATAGGTGTTGATGTTATGGCTGGATTTCCCGGGGAAACAGAACAGGCATTTGAAAACACATGCGGACTTATTGAAGAACTCCCTGTATCATATCTCCATGTCTTTCCGTTTTCGCCTCGAAAAGGGACTCCTGCCGCAACCTATCCCGACCAGATCGATCACGGCACAATCCGAAAAAGATGCCGGAGAATACGTGAGATCGGCAAAGCCAAAAGAGAGGTATTTTACAAAAAGGCCGAAGGAAAAATATTGGATGTTCTTATTGAAACAAAACGGGATTCGGCAACCGGTCTTTTAAAAGGAATCAGTTCAAACTATATACCGGTTTTGATTAACGGTGAAGATCATTTTATGAACCAAATAGTAAGCGTCAAAATCGATTACATTAAAGACGGTTTAAAAGTATTCGGCGTAGTAAATGTCTAAAGTCCTGTCCCCTGCCTCTCATGACATTCTATTTAAAAAACTTCGAGGGTGACTTTGTTTTGTTCCGACTCTTTTTCCCTCCGGATAATTTCTGTTGCGGTTTTCCTACCCACTGCGAGCGTCCTTCACGATTAGGAACTGGTGATCCGTAGTCAAAAGTTGATAAGGTGCGTTGCTCGACCTCAGAACCGATGATTCGGTTGATGGCGCGTACCATAACCTTGTCTTCCCCGGTAACAAGGGTAAACGCTTCTCCGCTGTGAGTTGCCCGACCTGTTCGTCCAATGCGATGAATGTATGCCTCGGGGGTGGAAGGGATATCATAGTTGATGACATGAGAAATTTTGGTAACGTCAATGCCGCGAGCGGCTATATCTGTGGCAACCAAAATTTGAAACGTCCCTTCACGAAAGCCGTCCAGTGCTGCCTGGCGGCGTGTCTGAGAAAGGTTTCCCTGCAGTGAAGCTGATCGGTATCCTGCGGTAACAAGCTTTTTTCCTAAGCTCTTGGCGCGATGTTTGGTTCGGGTAAAAACCAGCACCGACTTGGTATTGGTGTTTCCCAGCAGTTCTAAAAGCAGCGCTGTTTTTAAATGCTGGGCTACCGGGTAGAGTGCGTGATTGACAGTATCCGCAGGTGCGGTAATTCCAACCTGAATTATTTTCGGATTTTGTAGGACATCCCCGGCCAAACGACGAATTTCTCGGGACATGGTAGCCGAGAAGAGTAGTGTCTGACGCTTCACTGGAAGATGTTTTAAAATTCGACGGATATCAGGAATAAATCCCATGTCGAACATCTGGTCGGCCTCATCTATAACCAGCACCTCCAATTGGGAAAGATCGATGCTATGACGTCCGATATGGTCAAGAAGCCGTCCAGGGCAGGCTACAACAATATCGACATGCTTCAGTTTCTGAATCTGCGGATTAATTCCCACGCCACCGTAAACAGCAACGCTTCTTATTCGCGTTTTACTACTCAGGGTTTCGATAGCCTGATGAATCTGTTCGGCCAATTCACGAGTGGGGGCGATTATCATAGCGCGAACGCCTCTATATTTACTCCCCAACAGTCGATTGAGTATTGGCAGAACAAATGCCGCCGTTTTACCGGTGCCGGTTTGGGCCAGACCCATTACATCACGACCATTAGATACCTGCGGGATTGCCCGAGCCTGAATCGGGGTCGGGGTTTCATAACCCGCCGCTGCAACGCCTGCGGCAACGGAGGGATGAAAATTAAATGTTTCAAAGTTCAATAAATACCTTCTTTCTGTGTTCCAATAAAAAAAGCCCCGGAGTTATTCCGGGGCTTACATGATTTTTAGTTACAACCAGGAACACTATTAATTTTTGGGGATCATACAGACAGTTGGAATTGCTGTCAAGTTAATTATCTAATAAGCATAAATGTCTTGACAGAAATACCCGGGCAAGAGAAAATAAATGAAATAGCACCAAGTGGTTAAAACCCGATAAAAATCCTACGAATTTATTAAAAGGAGTTAGTTACAATGGCGAATGGTATTGTTAAGTGGTTTAGCGACCAAAAAGGTTTTGGTTTTATTGAGCAGGAAGATGGTCCCGATGTATTCGTTCATCATTCAAATATTAATGCCACAGGATTTAAATCCCTCAATGAAGGTGCACGCGTGACCTTTGATATTGAAGAGGGAGAAAAAGGACCCAGCGCAGTAAATGTAACTATTGCATAGAACATTTCGCTTGTGAGTCTTTGCCCCAATTCGAGTTAAATTGCATTACCTGCAGAAGTGCGGAATAATAGAAGCCCTGATCTATTCTTGAGAACACAAAAACCGCCTTCCACGATTTCCTTATCTATAGCATTTGTCAGAATAACGTTCTGATAGCAGTAGTTTTTTGAGTCTTCTCGGGGTTATCGATAACGTCCAACATAGCCTGATCCAAACACTCTAATAATTTTTCTTCATTTTTGCAGACATAGTTATTGAACCGGCGTGCTTTCATCGTAAGCCAGATTCTCTCTATATGGTTGAAGTCTGGCAAGTACGGCGACAGATACTTTGGTTGCCCGACCAGACAAAAAATCGTCCGGGCAAAAAATCGTCCGAGCCACCCGAAAATGCACCGATAACTTCTCTTTTAAGAACGAAAAAATGGGAAAAAGCCAGCCTGTTTTTATTTGACAATTTTTGAAAATTTATATAAAAACATGAGCTTAAGATATAATCTCATTAAGGCGCATGAAAATATCCCTTTGATTTAAGGGTAAATAATAACGTTTTTATAGATAGTCTAAGGAGAATGCATTTGGTATGATAACAAAAATTTTTCCGTTTCTTACATGGTTTAAGGATTACGATGGCGGTAAATTCAGGACTGATGCGATTGCCGGTATTACGGTTGCGATGGTTCTTATCCCGCAGTCAATGGCTTATGCACAGTTAGCAGGCCTTCCTGCCTATTATGGACTTTATGCGGCATTTTTACCGCCTATGGTGGCAGCGCTTTTTGGATCAAGCCGTCAGCTTGCAACCGGGCCGGTTGCTGTAGTCTCCCTGATGTCGGCAGCGTCACTTGAACCTCTGGCAACAGCAGGAAGTGCTCAGTTTATTGCTTATTCGATTATTCTGGCTCTTACTGTGGGTAGTTTTCAGCTTTTCTTAGGTGTTTTCCGTCTGGGACTTGTTGTTAATCTTCTTTCCCATCCTGTTGTAAACGGGTTTACTAATGCTGCGGCAATAGTTATTGCTTCTTCACAATTTTCAAAATTATTTGGTGTTTATGTTGACAAAGCTCCGCATCATTACCAGACAATTATCAATGTCTGCAAGTCGGCAATATACTACACCCACTATCCTACTCTTTTGATGGGTGTACTTGCGA
The DNA here is from genome assembly GCA_964617785.1 of uncultured Desulfobacterales bacterium. GTDB lineage: Bacteria > Desulfobacterota > Desulfobacteria > Desulfobacterales > SURF-7 > JAFDJC01. The sequence goes on from CAZTYY010000086.1 coordinate 7,702, forward strand.
TTTCAATTATGGTGGGGCTCAAACGTGTTAACCCTAAAATTCCAAATGTGCTGGTTGCTGTTGCAGTTACAACTTTGATATCAGTTGTTTTTAATTTTAATAACGATAAAATCGTTTCCATTGATAATATCAAAGATTCTGCAGTTGTTCAGACTATAAATGATTTTAACGTTGATATTGCCAGAATTGAAGAACTTGGTACAGAACGGGCAGGTTTAAATAATGCTCTCAAAGCTATTCTTGATGAATCGAAAAAAAACGGGCATCCCATTCCTTCTGCAAAAGAACTTTCAATAAATTATAAGCTCTCGGTTATTCAGGCGAATATTGATAAGGCTAAAGCTGCAGCGCATGAAAAACGTGAGGCACTGAGGCTGATACATTTCTCAGTTGCAGAAAATGCAGGGGAAAATCCTGAATTTTATACGCCTGCAACGCTTCAGGAAGGGTTTAAAACTGACGGGCATAAATGGCGGATTAAGGTTAAGAATAAGGCAATCCAACTTGAAAAGAAAACAGATGCCAAGGGCAAGGTAACCGGTATTCTAATGATAGGTGCCGGCGCTGTTGTTGGAACAATTCCTCAAGGGCTCACAATAGGTATTCCAAAGGCTCCTGAGAATACGACATACCTGGCGGCGTTTTTCCAGCTTCTCCCGTTTGCGATTATCATTTCTCTTTTAGGTTTTATGGAAGCGATAGCAATCGCAAAATCAATGGCCGCAAAAACCGGTCAGAAGCTTGATCCGAATCAGGAGCTAATCGGGCAGGGGCTTGGTAATATTATTGGTGCTTTTGGTCAGAGTTATGCAGTTTCCGGATCTTTTTCACGTTCAGCGGTTAACCTTCAGGCTAATGCAGTAAGCGGTGTTTCTTCTGTTGTTACAAGTATTATGGTTGGAATCACACTTCTTTTTTTAACTCCGCTTCTTTATCATCTTCCTCAGGCTGTTCTTGCATCTGTTATTATGATGGCTGTTATCGGCCTTGTAAATAAAAACGGCTTTGTTCATGCATGGAAAGCAAAAAGGTCTGACGGACTGATTTCCGTAATTGCCTTTGTATGCACACTTTATTTTGCACCTCATCTTGAAAAAGGTATTATGGTGGGTGTTGCTCTTACTTTTATTGTGTTTATTTACAAAAATCTTCGTCCGAGAGTTGCCCGTCTTTCAAAATCTCAGGATGATACTTTGAAAAGTGCGTTAAAACTGGGGCTCAGGGAATGTGATCATATTGCCGTAGTAAGATTTGACGGATCTTTAATCTTTACAAATGCATCCTACCTTGAAGATAAAGTTCTTGAATACACTTCAGATAATCCTGAAATTAAACAGATTCTTATTGAGGCAAGCGGTATTAATGATATTGACGCTTCCGGTGAAGACGCACTTTCTATTCTTGTTGATAGTGTAAGAACCGCCGGCAGAGATATTTCCTTTTGCGGTGTAAAGGAAGAAGTCCTTGAAGTTATGAAGCGAACACATTTACTCGATAAGCTGGGTGAGGATCATATTTATCCGAATAGTGAGATGGCATTAAGGAAACTGTATAAGACAATTCATGAAAAAGGTGAATGTAAATCATGTCCGCTTCAGAAATATATGCCAATTGATTAAAGACTGAATAATTAGCTGAAAAACAGGAGTTTGTTGTGAAGAATTATATTATCAAGGACCTGATGGTTCCCATTTCGGAATATGCAACGGTTCCAAAAGGGGCTACACTGTATGAGGCTGTTTTGGCCCTGGAAAAAGCCCAAGAGGAATTTGATCACAGCAAATACCACCACCGTGCGGTGTTGATTCTGGATACCGACAATCGCGTTATCGGCAAACTCAGTCAATTGGGTGTTCTTCGAGCAATTGAACCAAAAAACGAACAAACCGATAAAATTGATGATGTTAGCCGTTTTGGTTTCAGTGAGGGATTTATCAATACCATGCGGGAACAATATCGGCTTGAGGGCGCCCTGTTGGGAGATATTGGTAAGACCGCAATGAACGTCAAGGTGGAAAATATTATGAAGACCCCTTCTGAAGGGGAGTATGTGGAAGAGAATACGTCATTGGAAGTAGCTATCCATCAACTCGTATCCGGACTTCGTTTATCTCTGCTCGTTACCAGGGGGGATGAGATCGTGGGGATACTGAGAATGTCTGATGTATTTGCGGCTATTTTCCATACCATGAAAGAAAGTGAAAAAAAAATGAATAAGGATGGATGATGAAAGAACTGGAAAAGCTTTATGACAGGATAATTCAGCGGGTAAATATAAATTTACGAGAGCTTGAATTCGATGTAAAACCATATGTTTGGGCACTTATACCGCCTGGTCAAATGTCAAAATTTTATGCATTTTACGGCATTACGCCTGACCATCCGTTAAGCTTACAATTCCAGCATTCCGGTTTGGCGGGCAGCTATTTTCTCGGTCGATGTCGTGTGGCCAACTCTTTGCTGTACAAAAGTGATATCCGCGGTGACGAATTGAAGAAAAAGGGTGATACGTTCCAGTTTCAGAATTTTAAGATCCAGGTTTCCAAAGATGAAGAAATTGACATCGAAGACAGCGCTTTGATCAAAACACTTGTTCATAATTTTTCCCATGACCCTGAAACACCTGAAAAATTTTTCATAAAGGACACCGTTTCCACGCACTACGCCAATATCCACGGATCTCCATCCGACGGATGTTTCCTTGAGCCGTTTGCAACTGTAGATCTTACCACCATGCGTGATTGTGTGATCGGTGCGTTTTCTTATATACAAGCCGGAGAGATCAATCATTTAAATATCGACCCCGGTACCATATGGGTTCGCAGTCCCGATCAGTTCAATTTCCTATACCGTTATCCGATCGAACACCTGAATCAATATATATACTTTGCCGCCGGCAGTCAGCCCCAAGGTATACTGATCGACTTTATGGAAGATCGCAAGGAAGCTTTTCAGCAGATATTCGATGTTGTTAATGTCAAGCACGCAATTGAAGTCCCCAGCAGTGCTTCTCTGGACCGTTATGCCGTGATCAAGCCCTTGACGAAAATCAGTGAAAATGTGCTGGTTTCCCAGCGCGCCTATCTCCAGAATTCATTCCTTGGAAATGGGGCAAATGCTCAGGAAAACTGTTTCATCATCAATTCCAGTCTGGAGGGAAACAATGTGACAGCCCATGGCGTTAAAGTTATTGAGGCAACTTTGGGTCAGGGCGTGTTTGTTGGATTTAACAGCTTTTTGAGGGGACGCCCAAACTGCCGCCTAACCATTGGAAAGGAAAGCATTATCATGCCCCACACCATTATCGATATCAAGAAACCACTGTCCATTCCGGCCGGCCGCCTGGTTTGGGGGCTGATAAAGGACGAGAAAGACTTGGAAATGAACAGTCTGTCCATCAATACTTTTTCAAAGATCGATAGTAAATATTCAAAGGGCAATATGTTTTTTGAAGGCAATGGTGCAAACTTTATATCAGCATTTCAGAATCGAATTAATCATATCTTGGACGCCAATGGTGCATTTTTTAATGGCACTAGCAATAGGGGACATGCGCAGAAAAATCAAAATATTTCTTTCAACACAATTCAACCCTATCCCAGAGGTGATCTAAAAGGCTTGTATCCGAATACTATTATTCAGCCATAAATGTTTGATAAGGTCGTTTTGAAAAAGGCCTCTCATTTTTTGACCTCGTCAAACACGATAAAGGACAAACCTTTAACAAGCAAACCAAGCCACACAAACACTCCGGCGCCCCAAAACATGAAAAGAAGACGAAGAAGGGACGAAGAAGGGACAGGCACCCTTTGAAAATTCAAACAATATTCTTATCAGCTAAAAGACAAGGTTGAAAAATAATAACTGCAGTTCTCAAAAAATGGAAAAAAACGGCAGGATATCTGGGGACAGCAGTCGTAATTCTGAAATTTAGACGCAGGAATACAATACCATCACGATCGTGGTGCTACACTTCAGTAAATTTTGTGTTTAAATAATCTCTGACAGAAGCTTCAGGGAGTACATCCCGTCAAGGCCTTTTATCGGCTTCGGCTTTTTCTCGTGTTTGGATAAAAACAGATGCTTAAAGCGCTGGTAGGTTGCGGAAACAAATTCCTGAGACCCGATGATCCCGGAGTCTGTGAAGTATCGGGTACGGTATCGCAACCGGCTGGCCCTGGTGATCTCAAATCCTTTTTTCTTTTCCTTGATGAGTATCCGGGGATCGATTACCGAAGCCCTCCTCTTGTCCGGGCGATCCAGTGATCCAGCCTCGTACAGATACTTTCGATACAATCGAATCCTTTCCTTTTGACTTTTTACGTTGAATTCTTTGAGACCAAAATCCGTGGACAGGAAATGATCCTTGTTCCAGGTCTGTATATGATACCCGATGGAACTCCAGCGGTATTCCTCCGGTTGGCTAACAATACCGGCCCGTACCGGATTCAAATCAATGTAGGCAAGGCAATTCACCAAGGTCTCGCCCCGGTCGACAATAACGCTCTTGAAGCGATCCCCCCAGAAATAACCTCTGCGGTTGTGCCGGCGGTTGTAATACCGGGTAAAGTTCACCTTGATATCCCGCATGAATTCCGAAAGGCTGGACAGTTTTGCCCTGAAATGCGGCAGTTGGCCGTCAGGGAATGTGGAATCCTCCCCGTAGAATCGTTGAAACCGTTTTTTAATCTCATCATCGCTGATATCGGATTCAGGGATCATCTTTACCAGCAAATGAAAATGGTTGCCCATCAGGCAAAACCCCAGGATCTCGGTAAAATACAGGCTTGAAAACCTTTTGATCATCTTCAACAGAAAATCATTCTCCACAGCCCCCATGGGAAAGTCGTCCAAAGCCGTCCTGGACATAACGTGATACACCGCAGGTTCATCCGGAATGATCATTCTCGACGTCCGTGGCATATTTTTACCTCCCTATCAATTGTTTTTTGTATTTTGCATCCTTGGAAATGCCATTAATCTCTTTTAAACCAACTTGAGTCTTTTGTCAGGATAAGAACCTGTCCCCTTATTTTTCATGTAAGGCATTTTCAATGGCCAAAATGGTGTCATCGTGGTCGAATTCAGCGGT
>CAZTYY010000087.1:0-12751 GCA_964617785.1 uncultured Desulfobacterales bacterium
TCGTGAAGGAGGCCGAACAGTCGGTGCCGGAGTAGTAAGCGAAATTGTTGAATAGAAGAAGGGAGTGTCCCGGTGAGAGTAATTATCACGCTTGCATGCACGGAATGCAAAAGAAAAAATTATACATCAACCAAGAACAAGCGGACAACGCCTGATAAACTAGAGTTTAAAAAGTATTGCAGGTTTTGCAGGATCCATACCCTTCACAGGGAGACAAAGTGATTTGCATGAAACTGTGTATATGTAGGCCAGTAGCATAATTGGGTAATGCAGCGGACTCCAAATCCGAAGATTGCGGGTTCAAGTCCTGCCTGGCCTGCCACGTCGCTTTAAAGCAAATTTATATAACAAGAGGTTTTAATTAGCAGGGGTAAAATGGGACGGTTACAAAGGAAGAATCAAGTAAGCAAGAAAAAGGTAAACAAAGGCGATGCTGATGCAGCCAGTGGCATCAACAAGAGTGGGCAAGTTGAAAAGTCGGCTCAACTTACTGATTCTTCCAAAAATAAAAAGTCGCAGGCTGTAATGCCTAAGAAGTCTTCATCCATAAGCCAATCAACTGGGAAGTGGCAAGGCTATTTGGATAAGACATTGCAGTTTTTTAGAGAAGTTAAAATTGAATTGAAAAAAGTGACCTGGCCTTCTCGGAATCAGACGATCGGTTCTACAGTTGTTGTAATACTGCTTGTCATTATTATTTCGTCATTTCTTGGACTGGTTGACGTCAGCTTGTCAAACCTGGTCCGAGTTGTACTTCACTAGGATATGAGGAGAGAAAGAGAGTGGCGCTAAGATGGTATGTTGTCCATGTCTATTCAGGGTTTGAGAGCAAGGTAAAAACAGCGCTGGAAGAGCGCATTGCCTCTGCGCCTCATCCTGATAAATTTGATACGGTGCTTGTTCCTACCGAGCAGGTTGTGGAACTCGTTAAGGGTAAAAGAAAAGAGTCGTCACGAAAGTTTTATCCGGGGTATATTCTTGTAAGAATGGAATTGGATGATGAGACCTGGCATATTGTTAACGATACAGCAAAGGTGACCGGTTTTTTGGGTGGACATAAGCCTGCTCCGATATCAGATCAGGAAGCGGCGGAAATACTAAATCGGATGGAAGCAGGAAAGAAAAAACCAAAACCCAAATATTTCTTTGAACCCGGTGATGATATCCGGGTTATTGATGGCCCATTCAATAATTTTAACGGGACTGTTGAGAATGTCAACCCTGAAAAAGGGAAGATAAAAGTGCTTGTGAGTATTTTTGGCAGGTCAACGCCCGTGGAGCTCAATTTTGTACAAGTGGCAAAACTATAATTAAGAATCAGGAGTATAAAGATGGCTAAAAAGGTGATTGCTCAAATTAAGTTGCAGGTGCCGGCAGGTCAGGCAAATCCTTCTCCACCGATTGGTCCTGCTCTGGGGCAGCACGGTGTAAATATAATGGATTTCTGTAAGGCTTTTAATGCCAGGACTGCAGATAAAGAAGGAATGATAATTCCTGCAGTGATTACGGTCTATGCGGACAGAACGTTTACATTTATTACAAAAACTCCACCGGCGTCCGTGCTGCTGAAAAAGGCCGCAAAAATTGCGAAGGGCGCTGGAAACCCAAAGCTGGATAAGGTGGGCAAGGTAACGCGGCAGCAGGTTGAGGAAATATCAAAATTAAAAATGGTAGATTTGAATGCCAACGATCTGGATGCGGCCTGTAAAATAATTGAGGGTACTGCAAGAAGTATGGGGATTGAAATAGCTTAGTACTGTAATAAGGAGTATATAATAAAATGCCTAAGCGGGGTAAGAAGTATACGGAATCAAGGAAAAAAGTAGATGCCGAAAAACGGTATGATGTTGCCGAAGCGATAAAGGCAACTATTAATTCATCCTTCGCCGGATTTGATGAAACCGTTGATGTGGCTGTGAATCTCGGTGTTGATCCGCGTCATGCTGACCAAATGGTGCGTGGCACTGTCATATTGCCTAACGGGTTGGGGAAAGATGTCAAAGTGCTTGTTTTTGCAAAAGGAGAGAAAGAAAAAGAAGCACTTGACGCAGGCGCAGACTTTGCAGGAAACGATGAATATGTAGATAAGATCAAAGGCGGCTGGTTTGGCTTTGATAAGGCGGTTGCCACGCCTGATGTGATGGGCACTGTCGGAAAAATTGGAAAACTGCTTGGTCCGAGGGGCCTTATGCCGAATGCTAAAACAGGAACCGTAACTTTTGACATCGCAAGAGCAGTGTCTGAATTAAAAGCAGGAAAGATAGACTTCAGAGCAGAAAAGGCCGGCATTGTTCATGCACCACTGGGAAAAGTCTCATTTGGGCCTGATAAACTGCTTGAGAACCTGGTCAGTTTTCTTGAAAGGATCATTCGTCTGAAACCGGCTTCGAGCAAAGGGATCTACCTGAAAGGTATCGCCATTTCCACCACAATGGGACCAGGAATCCGGGTTGATACAAGTGCCGTCAAAGATTATGTAAAATAACCATAAACTATTAACCCTGTCAGAGACCGTAGGAACACATATCGTGTTTAATCGGCAACGCCGTCCTACCGAGATAGATGGTTGATTCAGGTCATGTTTCTCAGGTTTTTGCAGATTTTTAAAGGAGGTGGAAAAAAAGTTGAATCGGACAGAAAAAAAACAAATTGTTGAAAGTCTGCATGACAGTTTTTCAAGGTCAAAGATTGTAATCCTGACAGATTATAAGGGGCTTGATGTTGAGCATATTAATGAGTTGCGCAGGAAACTCAGAGAGGCGGAAGTAGAGTACAAGGTTGTTAAAAATACTTTGATTGTAAGAGCCTCAGAAGATACTGACGCAGCTTTGATAAAAGATTATTTTAAAGGTCCCAGTGCCCTTGCTTTTAGCTATAATGATCTGGTCGCTCCGGCAAAAGTTCTGACGGAATTTGCTAAGAAAAATGAAAAGCTTGAAATCAAGATAGGTGTCATGGACGGAAAGGTGATAAGCCTGGACGAAATAAAGGCCCTGTCAGCATTACCGTCACGCGAAATTCTTTTGGGTCAGGTGTTGTCGGCAATGAACGGCGTGCCGACTTCTCTTGTAAGAGCCTTGAACGATGTTCCGACCAGATTGCTGAATGTTTTGCAGGCTGTAAAAGATCAGAAAGAAGCGGCCTGAGGGTAGTATTGGTTTTTAACTCGTATAATTTAAGATATTTTGTATATTTTTTTGGAGGAAGAAGAAAATGGCTGATATTTCAAAAGATGATGTAATTGAATTTATAGCAAACATGTCTGTTCTGGAGCTGTCTGAACTTGTAAAGGAGTTAGAGGAGAAGTTTGGTGTCTCCGCAGCAGCACCAGTTGCCATGATGGCCGGGTTTCCGGCAGGTGGAGGCGCAGGTGAAGAGGTTGCTCAGGAGCAAACTGAATTTAATGTTATACTGACAGTCATAGGCGACAAAAAGATTCAGGTTATTAAGGAAGTAAGGGCGATAACAGGCCTGGGTCTGAAAGAGGCAAAGAGCTTGGTTGAAGAAGCTCCCACAGCGATCAAAGAAGGTATAGCAAAGGAAGACGCTGAAAAAATTAAAGAGCAACTTGAAGGGGCCGGAGCCCAGGTTGAGGTTAAATAACTATCCTTCGAGACACAGTGCCCATTCACAAAAGAATGGGCACAAAATAAAATACTGGAGACAGCATGTCTGAGATGCTTTTAGCGAACAAGCGCATACGTAAAAATTTTGGCAAAATACAGAAGATTGTGGAGATCCCCGATTTGATTGGAATGCAGCGGGAATCTTACAATCGTTTTCTGCAAATGGACAAAACTGCCGAAGATCGTGAGGAATTTGGGCTTCAGACAGTGTTTAAATCTGTATTTCCGATAAACGACTTTACCGGAAGCGCTTCTCTGGAATTTGTTTCATACAGCTTCGGCGAAGTTAAAAACACTGTAATAGAATGTGTCCACAGAGGGATGACATATGAAATCCCGGTAAGGATCAGAATCCGGCTTGTTGTGTACGATATTGATAAAGAATCCGGAACTTCAAATATCCGTGATATTAAAGAGCAGGAAATATATTTCGGTACAATTCCCCTGATGACCAGAAAGGGGACGTTTATTATAAATGGTACCGAACGTGTTGTTGTGAGTCAGCTTCACCGTTCATCAGGTGTTTTTTTCGATCATGATAAGGGAAAAACGCATTCAAGCGGAAAAATTATTTATTCTGCAAGGATCATTCCGGTACGCGGCTCATGGATTGATATGGAGATCGATCCAAAGGATATCGTTTATATCAGGATTGATCGTCGCAGAAAATTTCCCATCACTCTTCTATTCAAAGCATTTGGATACTCTGCCGAGGATTTGATCGATTATTTTTATGAGAAGGAAAGAATATTTATCCGGCGGAAAAAATTTTTCAGGGAGTTTAATGAAGAGGCACTTAAGGGAAGACGGTCAAGCTGTGACATTAAAGATCCTGAAAGTGGCGAAGTTGTCGTAAAGAAAGGCCGTGTTTTTTCAAAACGTGCGATAAAGCAGTTGAAATCTTCCAAAGTCGAAATGATTCCGATCACCATGGAAGATTTAAATGATAAGTATTTTGCGTCTGCAGTTATAGAGGCTAATACAGGCGAGGTCGTTGCAAAGCCGTCTGATCTTGTGGATGATGAGATTATTCTCAAGATGTCCGAAGTCGGCATCAAAGAGTTTGAAATTCTTCTTGTCGATATTAACTATAGCGGTGACTCTATCCGCAAGACGCTCATGCTTGATAAAGTAGAAAGCCGTGAAGAGGCTTTGATAGAAATATACAGACGGCTGAGACCAGGTAATCCGGCAACTCCTGAAGTTGCCATTGATTTCATAGACCATCTGTTTTTTAAATCATCGTATTATGACCTGTCCGGAGTCGGAAGGTTAAAATTAAACCATAGACTTGGCATCGACACCCCGATTAATATCCGCACACTGAGAAAAGAGGATATATTGCTTGCCGCCAGAACCCTGATCGAACTCAGAGATACGCAAGGGGTTGTGGATGATATTGATCATTTGGGCAACAGAAGGGTTCGGGCAGTTGGAGAACTTCTGGAGAACCAATACCGCATTGGGCTTGTCCGTATGGAGCGAGCCATTAAGGAGCGTATGAGTATGCAGGAAGTTGATGCGCTCATGCCGAATGATTTGGTAAACCCTAAACCGGTATCCGCTGTTGTAAAGGAGTTTTTTGGTACAAGCCAGCTGTCTCAGTTTATGGATCAGACCAATCCGCTTTCTGAGACAACGCACAAGAGAAGACTAAGCGCTCTGGGACCGGGTGGGCTTACGCGAGAGCGAGCCGGTTTTGAAGTAAGGGACGTACATCCGTCTCACTATGGCAGGATATGTCCGATTGAAACTCCTGAAGGACCCAACATAGGGCTTATCGTTTCTCTTTCAACCTATGCCTGGGTTAACAATTACGGTTTTGTTGAAACGCCTTACAGGGTCGTTGAAAACGCACAGGTTACTGATAAAATAAAGTTTTTAACCGCTTTTGAGGAGAAAGAACACCCCATTGCCCAGGCAAATGCTCCGCTTGACGGAGAAAACCGTTATGTTAACCCGCTTGTCACCTCCCGTGTTGGAGGTGAGTTTATGATGATTAAGGCTGAAGATATCGAACTGATGGATGTTTCAACAAACCAGCTTGTAAGTGTTTCAGCCTCTTTGATACCATTTTTAGAGAATGATGACGCTAACCGTGCACTAATGGGTTCTAATATGCAGCGTCAGGCAGTACCTCTGCTGCAGACAAGGGCGCCTCTCGTGGGTACCGGCATTGAAGGGGTTGTCGCCGGTGATTCGGGTGTTGCCGTTGTCGCTGATAGAGCGGGAACCGTGGTGGATGTGAGTTCTGACCGCATTGTTTTCAAACATGAAGATAACGGGGACAAAAAAGAGAAATATGTGTCAATATACAATCTGGCAAAATTTGAAAGGTCAAACCAGAATACCTGCTTTAACCAGCGACCGATTGTTCAAAAAGGCCAGAAGGTAAATGCAGGGGAAATTATTGCCGATGGTCCTGCAACTGAAAAAGGTGAACTGGCACTGGGTAAGAATGTAACCGTAGCGTTCATGCCCTGGGGCGGGTATAATTTTGAGGACTCAATTCTTGTAAGTGAAAGACTGGTCAGGGATGGTGTTTTTTCTTCGGTACATATAGAGGAATTTGAAGTCCTGGCAAGGGACACAAAGCTTGGTAAGGAAGAGATTACCCGTGACATTCCGAATATCGGTGACGAAGCCATGAAAGAGCTTGATGAAAGCGGCATTATACGTCTTGGCGCGGAAGTTAAGCCTGGTGATGTCCTTGTCGGAAAGATAACGCCCAAAGGTGAAACGCAGCTGTCACCTGAAGAAAAACTTCTTCGGGCCATATTCGGTGAAAAAGCGGGGGACATAAAGGATACCTCATTGAGGGTCCCGCCGGGTGTAAACGGCGTGGTTATAGATGCCAAAGTTTTTTCCAGAAGAGGCGTGGACAAAGATGATCGTAGCCGCTCAATAGAAGACGAAGAAATTAAGATCCTTGAAAGGAACCATGAAGATGAGCTGCGTATTATTGAGGAATCTGCAAAGGAGGGGCTTGAGAAAATCTTGCATGGACAGCAGTGTTCATCTCCTTTGAAAAAGGGAAAAAAGGTTCTGATTCCTGCGAACAAGGAGATTGAATCATCTATAATTGCTGATATACCTGTCATTCGATTTGAAGGGATAGTATTAAACAACCCCGATGTTTCAGAGCAGGTTTATGACATACTGGAAAAATGTGCAAGTCAGAAAGACGCATGCAGGATACGCTTTGAAGAGCAGGTGAGCCATTATGAAAGGGGAGAAGATTTGCCCCCGGGTGTTATTAAGCTGATAAAAATATACGTGGCCATGAAGAGGGTCCTGTCTGTTGGAGATAAAATGGCGGGACGCCATGGAAATAAAGGTGTTGTCTCAAGAATTCTACCTCAGGAGGATATGCCGTATTTTGAGGATGGCGGATCTATTGATATGGTTCTCAACCCGTTAGGTGTGCCGTCACGAATGAACGTTGGGCAGATTCTCGAGATTCATCTCGGGAGAGCTGCAAAAGTATTGGGCGATCAAATCTCACAGCTGATTAAAGAGAAGAAAAATATTGACCTGAGACAAAAACTGGAGAGGATTTTTACAGCCGCTTCCGAACGAAAAATCATCGATAGCATGAATGATGATGAGATTGTCAATTTCTCGAAACAGTATAAAGACGGCGTTCATATGGCCACACCGGTTTTTGACGGTGCCAAAGAGGAAGAAATCAAAAATCTTCTGTCAGAAGCCAACGTGAACACATCAGGACAGGCGGTACTGTATGACGGCCGAACCGGTGAATCGTTTGACGGAGAAATTACGGTCGGCACAATGTATATGCTGAAGCTCCATCATCTTGTAGATGACAAGATTCATGCACGGTCTATAGGCCCATATTCACTTGTAACTCAGCAACCTCTTGGAGGGAAGGCGCAATTTGGCGGGCAGCGTCTTGGAGAAATGGAAGTCTGGGCTATGGAAGCTTATGGTGCCGCATATGCCTTGCAGGAGTTTTTGACGGTTAAATCAGATGATATGGCCGGCAGGACACGGATGTATGAAAAAATAGTCAAAGGACAGAATGTTCTTGAGCCGGGAGTACCGGAATCATTCCGCGTGCTCACCAAAGAACTTCAGAGCCTTGGCCTTGATATAAACCTTCTTGAAAGAAAAAATTAAGGAGAAGGATTTGGAAACTATTTACGATTTTTTCGCAAAACCGAAAGATCCGAAAATTTATTCGGGAGTCCAAATTTCACTCGCTTCTCCGGAGCAGATCAGAAAATGGTCATCTGGTGAAATTAAAAAACCTGAAACGATTAATTACCGAACCTTCAAGCCGGAGAGAGAAGGTTTATTCTGTGCAAAGATTTTTGGTCCCACGAAAGACTACGAATGCAATTGCGGCAAATACAAAAGGATGAAACACAGGGGCGTCGTCTGTGAGAAATGCGGTGTCGAAGTTATCCAGTCAAAGGTTCGGCGTGAACGTATGGCGCATATCAACCTGGTATCACCGGTGGCGCATATTTGGTTTTTGAAAAGCCTTCCCAGCAAAATAGGCAACCTTCTTGATCTGACGCTTAAAAGTATCGAGAAGGTACTCTATTTTGACAATTTTATTGTTATTGACCCAAAGGATACAGGCCTTACCAAAGGACAGCTTCTTTCAGAAGAAAAATACCAGGAAGCACTTGATCTTTATGGGTCGAATTTCGAAGCAGGAATAGGCGCTGAAGCGGTTAAAACTCTTCTTGAACAGATTGACCTGGACGAACTTTATAAGGAACTTCGGGAAGACATTAAGAATACAGGCTCAGAGGCCAAACGGAAAAAGTTTGCCAAACGTTTAAAAATTGTGGATGCATTTAAAAATTCCGGTATTAATCCATCCTGGATGATAATGGATGTTATTCCGGTAATGCCGCCTGATTTGCGCCCTCTTGTTCCTCTTGAAGGCGGGCGTTTTGCCACTTCTGATCTAAACGACTTATATCGCAGGGTGATCAATCGCAACAATCGGCTTCGCCGTCTTGTTGAACTAAAAGCTCCTGATATTATTGTCCGCAACGAGAAGAGAATGCTTCAAGAAGCCGTTGATGTACTTTTTGATAATGGAAGGCACGGTAGGGTCGTTACCGGGACAAACAAGCGGCCTCTTAAATCGCTTTCCGACACATTGAAAGGTAAACAAGGAAGATTCAGGCAGAACCTCCTCGGCAAGCGTGTCGACTATTCAGGACGTACTGTTATTACCATCGGTCCGAACCTAAGGCTTCACCAATGCGGCCTGCCAAAACAAATGGCACTTGAACTTTTTAAACCATTTATTTATCACCGCCTTGAGCGCAATGGCTTTGTTTCGACTGTCAAAAGCGCAAAAAAGATGGTCGAGAACATGACACCCGAGGTATGGGACACTCTTGATGAAGTAGTTAAAGAGTATCCTGTTCTTTTAAATCGTGCACCGACCTTGCACAGACTGGGTATTCAGGCGTTTGAACCGGTCCTGATCGAAGGCAAGGCGATTCAGCTTCATCCTTTGGTCTGCACAGCGTTCAATGCTGATTTTGACGGAGACCAGATGGCGGTACACATCCCGTTGTCTGTTCAATCACAAATTGAGGCAAGGGTTTTAATGTTGTCGACTAACAACATTCTTTCCCCAGCTAATGGTAATCCGATAATTATACCCACCCAGGATATCGTCCTTGGCATTTATTACATGACAAAAGCCACCGCAGGTTCCAAAGGTGAAGGGATATGTTTTGCCAATACAGGTGAGGTGAGAATCGCTTTTGATGCGGGTGAAGTAGATCTTCAGGCGGAAATCACACTGCGTATTGACGGCAAGATGGTCCAAACAACGGTTGGCAGAGTGCTCTTGTGGGAGATCGTACCGAAGGATTTTATTGCAAAACTTCGGCATATAAAGTTTTCTGCAAAAAAGAAAGCCAAAGCCGCAATTAAAAAGATTGAAGACGGCGCATCTTTTACTGAAATGATGGAGAAGTATGATGCTGTGCAAAATGGTAACCTGGGATTATTGAAAAAGGATGAATTGTCCGCTGTCTTCGGTTTTGATCGCCATACGGTGGATTTCATTTTTTCTTTTGAGAAAGGAAAGATAACCGATATTGTTGAAGCAGAGGATGGATATCATCTCTTTGAAATTATAGATAAGGGACGGGAAATTCCTTTTGAAGTTGCCAACAAAACAATGGACAAAAAAAATCTAAGAGACATGGTAGATTTTGCATACAGAAATTCAGGAACAAAATCGACCGTCATCATGGCCGACAGGCTGAAGGATATCGGTTATTGGTATGCGACAAAAGGGGGGCTTTCCATTTCCATTGATGACATGGTGATTCCTGAGAAAAAATGGGACATCATCAAAGAAGCTGAACAAAAAGTGAATAATATGTCTTTGCAATGGTCGGAGGGCCTGATAACCCAAGGTGAAAAATACAATAAGGTCGTCGATATCTGGGCAAAAGCTACTGATGAAATAGCCGATGCAATGATGGCATCCATGGAAGACACCTCATCGGATAAAAGCAGTACAGACGGGACGTTAAGTAAGGGAAATAAACATCCCCTGAATTCAATTTTTATGATGGCTGACTCAGGGGCAAGAGGCAGTAAGGACCAGATGAGACAGCTTGCGGGAATGCGCGGCCTGATGGCAAAGCCGTCGGGTGAAATTATTGAAACACCTATTACCGCTAACTTCAGGGAAGGGCTTACAGTGCTTCAATACTTTATCTCTACGCATGGAGCGAGAAAAGGTCTGGCTGATACAGCTCTCAAAACTGCAAATTCAGGTTATCTGACAAGGCGTCTTGCAGATGTTGCCCAAGACAGTATCGTGACAGAGAACGATTGCGGAACAATGTTGGGAATCGAAGTAGAACCCCTGATGGAAGGAGGGGAAGTTATTCAACGCCTTGGAGAGCGTATTCTTGGAAGAACGGCTTTTGAGGATATAATTGATCCCTTTACTGACGAAGTTCTGGCTAAAAACGGTGAAGAAATAGATGAAGATGCGGTGAAACTGGTTGAAGTGTCCGGTTTGACAAAAGTCAAAATCCGATCGGTTCTTACCTGTAAAGCAAAACAGGGTATATGTGCTAAATGCTATGGCAGAGATCTTTCTCACGGAAAGCAGGTCGAGCATGGCCAGGCCATTGGCATACTCGCTGCACAATCGATTGGAGAGCCGGGTACCCAGCTTACAATGAGAACATTCCATATCGGTGGAACAGCCAGCAGAAGAGTAGAGCAGGCGGATATCAAAACCCGTGTCGAGGGAACAGTAAAGTTCGGTGATCTTAAAGTAGTTTTGAATGCTGATCATCAGTATGTTGTAATGAACAGACGTGGTGGCGAATTTACGATTATCAGTGATAAGGGGAGAGAACGCGAGCGATGCCCGGTAATTTATGGTGCCACGATTGCAGTCAAAGACAAGCAGAAAGTCAAGCCGGGTGACTTGCTTGCCACATGGGATCCTTTTACAACTCCTATTATTACCGCGTTTTCCGGAATCGTTAAATTTGGTGATATCGATCCGGGTAAGACGGTACAGGAAAAAGTTGATCCTGTCACCGGTAAATCGAGTCGTACAATTATTGAGAGTAAAATTGCAGATGCGAGACCCAGGATTTCGATTAAGGATGAGAGCGGAAAAACAGCGGTGATGAAAGGATCATCTGATATTGCAAGGTATCCCCTTCCCGTGGGCGCAATTTTACTCGTTGAAGAGAGCGATCAGGTCAAAGCCGGTGATATTGTTGCAAAGTTGCCGCGAGCTACGACAAAAACCAAGGATATTACAGGCGGTTTGCCAAGAGTGGCAGAGCTTTTTGAGGTTAGAAAGCCAAAAGAAATGGCTGTATTGAGTCAGATTGACGGTTATGTATCGATTGCCAAGGCGACAACAAAGAAGGGAAAACAAAAAGTTACGATAACCCCGGTCGATGTGGGTGAGAAGAAAGAATATCTAATACCCAGAGGCAAGCATATAACCGTTTATGACGGGGATTACGTGAGGGCAGGAGAACAGATTGTCGGTGGTGCGGCTAATCCCCAGGATATTTTGTCAATCAAGGGAGAGGTCGCGCTTGCCAGGTATCTTGTGGACGAAGTCCAGGAGGTTTACCGTCTTCAGGGTGTAAGAATCAATGATAAGCATATCGAAGTTATTGTACGCCAGATGATGAGGCAGGTGAAGATCCTGGATGCAGGGGATACGGATTTTATCATCGAAGAACAGGTGGACAGGACCCGTTTTGAAGAGACCAATATAGAAGTCGTTAAAAATGGTGGAAAGCCGGCTGTGGGTGAACCGCTAATCCTCGGAATTACCAAGGCGTCTCTTTCGACTGAAAGTTTTATATCGGCCGCCTCATTTCAAGAGACGACAAAGGTCCTGACAAATGCGGCAACCCAGGGTAAAACTGACCATCTGCTTGGACTTAAAGAAAATGTAATAACGGGAAGGCTTATACCGGCTGGAACAGGCGTAAGGAGATACCGAAAGGTTGAAATAGGCATGAGCCAGGAATCGAAAACCGAGGAACTCGGTGTTGGTTCTGCTTAGGAATAACCGTGTTTGAAGATGAGCAGAATAATATATAAATCATACATAAAATGCTTGACAATGCTGGACAGACTATATAACATTCTAAATTTTTATTGCCTGTGCTGAAGCTTTAATTGTACATATAAAGGAGTTGAAAAGAATTATGCCTACAATTAACCAGTTGGTTAGAAAGGGAAGAAGGCGGGTTAAAAAGAAGGTGGGTACGCCAGCCCTGAAAAATGCGCCACAGAAAAGAGGGGTATGCACTCGTGTATATACTTCAACACCCAAAAAACCAAATTCTGCTTTGCGTAAAGTAGCAAGGGTAAGACTGACAACCGGTGTCGAAGTGTCAGCCTATATTCCTGGTGTTGGGCATAATCTTCAGGAGCATTCCGTTGTTCTGGTTCGCGGTGGGCGTGTGAAGGATTTACCTGGTGTAAGGTATCATATCGTGAGGGGAACATTGGATACACTGGGTGTTGAGGATCGCAGGCAGAGTCGTTCAAAGTATGGGGCAAAAAAACCAAAATAAAACCAAAATAAAAATTGATTGATAAATACGGTGTGATGTATG
>CAZTYY010000088.1:0-12672 GCA_964617785.1 uncultured Desulfobacterales bacterium
CCGGAAAAGGTGAAATAAAAGAATAGTGCCCTGCATTTTTCACTACAACATATTACGGCTTTTGCGTTATAACACGCTGCTCAGGGGTGGCGCGGTTTTTGCGTCATCCCTTGCAGCAGGCAGGTTAGGCATTTCTTTTATTAAACGCGAAAAAAGCAAACTCCTTGCCTGACGACAAGGCGACTTGATTTAATGACACCTGTCCCTCGTATTTATTCAGACTTAACTTATATCATTGATAATTTTTATGTCTACGATTAAATTTCCAGGCACTATGGAAACGATACTTTTACTATTTTTATTCCCCTTTTTGATATTTACTAAGAGACCGTGATGGTGTATATGGCGGTCATTTCCAAACGCGAGTTAAAAACATGGACATAAATGAAGTGAGGGCAGCACCCCAAATTCTTGCCGGATCGAAAAAATACGAACGACAGAAGTATTTAGCAAGACTTGAACAGTTTAATCGAATATTAAAGGCGATGAAATTATTAAATGGGTAACCAGATCCCATGCCTACTTATTTTTATCTTGACAATTCACATAAAAATGATTGGAATATATTAATTATAAACATACACGCTTATAATAAAGATATAATAAAAGCATTAAACAAAACCGATATTAATAAACAACCATCTGATATTACAAGGTTAAAAAAATGGTAGTGAAAGATTTAATAGAACGTTTCGGAATGCATCTGGTTGCTGGACGACAAGGACTGGATCAAGAAATAAAAGGTGGTTATTGCGGTGACTTATTGAGCGATGTTATGGGCAACTCACCGCAAGGATGTGTTTGGCTTACCATTCAGATGCATCAAAACATAGTGACCGCAGCAGTTATTCGCGAAATGGCCGCCATTATTCTCACCGGTGGAAAAACTCCGGATGAAGAAACCCTTCAGAAGGCGGATGAGGAAGGCCTGCCTATCCTGCTTTGGCCAGGCATGTCTTACGATCTAGCAGGCCAGCTTTATTCTGAAGGCATAAAGAATTAAAACCGCTTAGGAAAAAGCTCAATGATTCAAGCACAAAACCATTCCAAAGTATTAGATTTTTCTTTTCAAAGTATAATTGATCTTCTTCCATGTTATCTTACTATTCAGGATCTTGACCTGAAATTCTTATTTACAAATCAAACTTTTAAAAATGATTTCGGTGACAGGATCAACACACACTGCTATGAGGCCTATAAGGGATCTTCGGTTAGATGCTACACATGCCCTCTGGAGCAAACGTTTAAAGATAAAAAGGTCCATACAAATGAACAAACTTTTCAACTGCCCAAAGGAAAAATATGCCAAGCCCTGGTTCACTCCGCTCCCATTTTAGATGACAGCGGCAATATTATTGCTGCTATCGAACTCGCCATTAACGTAACGAACCTTCAACAAGTACGGAAGGAATTGACGTTCCTGGGCCAGTCAATCGCTTTTTTATCTCATTCAATTAAAAATATCCTTGAGGGACTACAGGGTGGGGCTTATGTAGTGGATGAAGGAATTAACGGCAAAGATATGGCACTTGCTATTAAGGGTTGGAACATTGTAAAAAAAAATATTTTTGATATTACAGATGTCGTACAAAATGTTTTATACGCGTCTAAAAACAGACCACTTAATTACAAAAAGGTTTCTCCTGTTGAAATAGTCAATGGCTCTGTTGAGTTATTCCGGGAAAAAGCAGTGCTTATGGGCATTGACTTGCAAATTGAAGTAGATCCAGCCTTACCTCTTGTCAATATAGATGCCTTTGCCGTTCGCCGAATGCTGAACAATCTTATCTGGAATGCCCTTGAAGCCTGCATCAAGGACAAAAAAGAAGGCTCCCATATCGTGGTCGTTCGAACCGGTTTTTACGATAAATCACATATCCACCTTGAGGTTGAAGACAATGGGACCGGTATGGACGAAGCAACAAAGGCAAATATTTTTGAGGAATTCTATTCTACAAAAGGCAGCGGCGGGACGGGATTGGGACTTGCAGTGGTTGAAAAAATTGTCAATAAACATGGCGGCTTAATCGAAGTCGAAACCGAATTAGGGCAAGGCACTTTATTCAGAATTATATTAAAAAATTAGACAGGTTGTGAAGGGCTCAGTCTTCTGTCAGGCTATAATAAATTTAAACTTATTTCTTAATAGACTATCAAGGGGGACTTGTGGAGAAAAAGATAAAAATAGTTTTGGTTGATGACAATGAGGATTATCTTTTTACTATGAAAACATTTCTGGAAAGAAATGGTTTCGAAACATTATCGGCTACCAACGAGAAAGATGGCATCGAGCTGATCCGAAAGGAACGCCCTGATATTATTCTTTTGGATGTCATGATGGACACCCTTTTTTCTGGATTTGAGGTATGCAGGGCCATAAGAACTGATCCTGATGTTAAAGAAATTCCCATAATAGGGATATCAGCTATGGGTGAAGCTTTGAATCTCGAATTTGATCAATGGCGTGACTATCAGTATTTCAGTCCGAATGCATTTGTTGAAAAACCGGTTGACAAAGAAAATCTGCTCTCTGTTATTAAAGAAGTATTGCAAAAGGCCGCAAAAGATCGAAAACGGCCCAAGTGGAAAAAAGATTTAGATGAGAGTCATAAAAAAGGGCCATACTGATTTATTAAAAGATAACTAGCTCATCAAAACTATAAGGTTGCCAATTGCAGACTTAAAGATAGAGGACTATATTGATGGTATTCCGCATAATGCTTTACACCTCAATAACAATCTCCGTCATTGGTTTGATATACAAAATTTTTACCTGGTTCAGTCACAGCATCCGCATTGCGGATAAAACAATAAAACCTTCCGAAAGATTATTTTCAGCTAGTACAGGAATATGGAAGGTCTTTTTCAGCGCCAAAATCCTGGTTCTTTTTAAAGTTTTTATCTTTGATGTTATGTTCCAGGGAAGTATTCTAAAATCGAACTTCACCCGCTGGCTGATGCACATGCTGATATTTATAGGGTTTATGCTATTGCTTCTGATGCATGCCCTTGAATCGGTCATTACCGAATCTCTTTTTAGTGAGTATTATTCAACATTAAACCCATTTTTATTCTTAAGAGAGTTCTTTGGCGTCTTGGTACTTGCCGGTGTCTGCATTGCCCTTTATCGACGGTTCATTTCATCTCCTCCCCGTCTCAGGACCAATGCCAGGGATACCTACGCAATCTTAATTTTGGCAGCTATTATGATTTCAGGTATACTATTGGAAGGGATCAAAATCACGTCCCATACCGAGTTTATGATCATGGTTGAGGATTATGCAAGCCTTGACGATGAAGAAGAGATTACAGCCCTTGAGAGCGTGTGGGTAAATAGTTACGGTCTCGTTTCTCCGAATGTCGATGGTATTTTTGATGCAGAAATACTGGAACTGGGCCGTGAGGTTAACGAGGCGAATTGTATCGACTGCCATTCCTCCAATAAATGGGCCTTTACAGGGTTTACCATGGCCAAAATTCTGAAACCAATCGCATTAACACTGGACAGAATTGGAGGGGTCACTATATTTTGGTATATTCATATCACCTTGTGCTTTCTCGGCCTTGCTTATCTTCCTTTCAGCAAAATGTTTCACATAATCGCCACCCCTGTGAGTATTCTGGTAAATGCGGTTATGGAAGAGGGAAAATCAGATCCAATAAATATTGTTACCAGGCAAATAATTGAAGTAGATGCATGTACCCATTGCGGGGCTTGCAGTTTAAGCTGTTCTGCAGGGATGTTATTTGAAGCTTTAGGCAATGAATGTATTCTTCCTTCCGAGAAAATGGCTTTTCTGAAACTTCTAACTTCTTCGAAAGAACTCACCCCGGAGGAGTTGAAAGTTATCCGGGAAGGCGTTTGCCTGTGCACGAATTGTGATAGATGCACAGTTGTTTGTCCGTCGGGAATCAACTTGAAGGAATTGTGGTTCCACGTGAGGGAATTCTTAATCCTGAGAGGACATCCTGAGCCGGCAATCTTAACACCGCTGTCTTTTTTCAGGGGTTTAAAACGGGATTTAATAGACGATGATGACTATGCCGAGCCTTTGAAAGCAGCCCTACAATCCGTGACTGTCGATTTTGAAATCACCATGCAGAGCGACAAGCCTTTGGTTTTGAATGGTTCTAAAGCAGATGAAATTTCAACGCAAATAAAAGACAATACGTATGCATATTGTTTTGGCTGTCAGAACTGTACAACATCATGTCCTGTTGTGAGAAATTATAACAGCCCCAATGAATTTCTGGATCTATTACCACACCAAATCATGTGTTGCCTAGGCCTTGGGCTTACTGAAATGGCTTCAGGGTCGAGAATGCTTTGGGAATGTCTGACCTGTTATAAATGCCAGGAACACTGCCCACAGGAAGTCGCGGTTTGCGATCTTTTTTTTCAATTAAAGAATTTAGCGGCAAAGAAAAATCAATTAACTATAAGTCGCAATGTTTCAACTACTTGAATATTGGAATAAACTTATGAAATTTGCGTTATTTTTTGGATGCAATATACCAGCCAGGGTCACCCATTATGCTGATGCGACCATGGCGGTTTTAAGAAGAGTTGATGTCGAATTTACTCAAATTCCAACTTTTAATTGTTGTGGATACCCGGTGCAAAATCTTGACCATCGGGCGTTTATCCTTTCCACAGCAAGAAATTTAGCGATAGCCGAAAAAGGCGGTCTGGATATGCTTGTCCTTTGCAAGTGTTGCTATGGCGCCCTAAAAAAGGGTGAAAATCTTTTAAAAACAAATGACGAGTTACAAAAGGAGATCAACCGTATTCTTGATGGAGAGGGATTGAAATACGAAGGCGGTGTTCAGGTGAAGCATCTTCTTTCTGTACTCTATCATGATGTGGGACTTGAAAAAATAAAAGGCCAGGTCTTAAAACCATATGAAGGACTCGTCATTGCCCCGAGTTATGGTTGCCATGCTTTGCGCCCGAGTCGTATTACTCAGTTTGATGATCCGGTCGCGCCTAAGATTTTTAATAAGCTGGTGGAGATAACAGGCGCCTATAGCATAGACTGGGCCCACGCAACAGATTGCTGTGGAGCACCATTACTGGGAACCAATGATGATCTTTCAAAGGCTATGGCTAAAAAAAAGCTGACGCATGGGAAAAAGGCCGGTGCTCACTTTATCTGTACGGCCTGTCCCTATTGCCAGATGCAATTTGACGTAATTCAAAAGCATATTGCCACTGAAGATCAAAATTGGGAGACGCTTTCCCCAATTCTATATCCCCAGCTTCTCGGTTTGGCTATGGGTATCGATAAAGACGAGTTGAAAATCAGCAACAATCTACTCGATATTAGTAGTGTCACTTCTTTTCTGGGAACGGAGTAAAAATGGCAAATGGTAAAAAAAGGGGCTCGACAATTGTGGTTGGTGGGGGTATCACCGGCATGCAGGCGGCATTGGACATAGCCAATTCAGGTTTTTACGTTCATCTGATCGAAAAATCGAGTTCCATTGGCGGAATGATGTCACAACTTGACAAGACCTTCCCTACTAATGATTGTGCTATGTGAATTATTTCACCCAAACTGGTCGAGGTCGGCCGGCATATTAATATCGAATTGCTAACATTGGCAGAGATCACCGGTATCTCGGGCGAGGAGGGAAACTTTGAGGTCATTGTAACTCAATCCCCTCGCTTTGTCGATCTTGAGAAATGCATTGCCTGCGGTCTCTGTGCCGAGAAATGTCCCAAAAAGGTTTCGGATGATTATAACGGAGGCCTTATTAAGCGTAAGTCGATCTATGTTCAGTATGCCCAGGCTGTCCCGTTAAAATACGTTATAGACCCGGACAATTGTATTTATCTGAATAGAAAAAAATGTAAAGCATGTGAAAAATTCTGCCCCACAGGGGCTATCTTGTTTGAAGAGCAAAAAAAGGAATTATCCCTTAACGTGGGCGCGATTATTTTGGCCACCGGAAGTCGTGCTTTCGACCCGAAAATATATGATACGTATGGGTATCAGAAATCTCCCAATATTTTGACCAGTCTGGAATTCGAGAGAGTTCTTTCGGCATCCGGACCATACGGAGGGCATCTGGTTCGGCCTTCAGATAAGAAAGAACCTGAAAAAATTGCCTGGCTGCAGTGCATAGGATCTAGGGATGAACAACTTACCGATAGAGGATATTGTTCAGGTGTGTGCTGTACTTATGCTATCAAGGAAGCCATTCTCGCCAAAGAGCATAGTAAGGGAGGACCTTCGGGCAGTGAATTGGATGCCGCCATCTTTTACATTGACATCCGAACCTATGGTAAAGACTTTGAAAAATATTACAACCATGCAAAAAATGATTTGGGTGTTCGATTCATCAAATCTAAAATCACAAATGTTGAACCGGCCAATCAAAACGGAAAACATCAGATTCACTACGTAGATGAGACTGGTAAAAGCGTTGAAGAAGAATTTGATATCGTCGTACTGTCGGTAGGCTTGGGCGTGAGACTTGAGTCCGAAAACCTCGCACGAATATTGGAAGTTGAACTCAATCATTATAACTTTGCCAGTACGAGCAGCTTTACACCGGTACAAAGCTCCAGACCTGGCATTTATGTATGTGGTGTGTTTCAGGGGCCAAAGGACATTCCTGCTTCAGTCATAGATGCTAGTGCAGCGGCTGGTGAGGTCGGTGCCATGCTATCCGAGTCCCGGTGGACGCATACCAAAACCAAAGATGAACCCGAACAGGTTAATATTTCAGGAGAACCTCCACGAATAGGCGTTTTTGTCTGCAGCTGTGGAACGAATATCGCCGGAACCGTTGACGTAACTGCACTCGTGGAGTCCGCCAAAGATCTTTCCGGAGTCGTATACACTGAAAATAATCTTTTCAGCTGCTCTCAGGACACCCAAGAAAATATCACTCGGACCATCAAGGAGCAACAATTGAACCGCGTAGTCGTGGCGGCTTGTACTCCAAAAACCCACGAACCGCTCTTTCAGGATACATTAACCAGTGCCGGCCTGAATAAATACCTTTTCGAAATGGTCAATATAAGAAACCAATGTTCATGGGTGCATAAAAGCGATATGGAAACGTCCACCGCTAAGGCCGACGACCTGATTCGAATGGCTGTTGCCAAGGTCACTTCTCATGAATCTCTGGAAGAACCAACTTTAAAAATCAATAAGGCCGCACTGGTGATCGGAGGGGGCGTTTCAGGGATAACGGCTGCCGTCAATCTGGCGCAGCAGGGCTATCAAACGTATGTAATAGAAAAGGCGAACGAACTGGGCGGTCAGGCGTTAAATCTTTCCACAACCTGGCGAGGTGAGAAAATTCAACATTTTCTGACCAAGTCGATAGAGGCGGTTCAAAACGATCAAAATATCGATGTCTTCTTAAACTGTAGCATAAAAAAAGTTGAAGGTTTTATCGGAAATTTTAAAACAACGATTACGTGCAACAACGAAGACAAGATTCTGGAACATGGCATAACAATCATTGCCACTGGTGCTTCGGAATTTAAACCGGATCAATATTCCTACAATAAAGACCCCAGGGTTAAAACCAACATGGAGCTTGAAAAAATATTGCGTGACAATTCATCGGTTGAGCCCTTCAATACCGTAGTATTCATGCAATGTGTGGGTTCACGAGTCCCTGAACGCCCTTATTGTTCGAAGGTATGCTGTACACAGTCCATCAAAAATGCTTTAAAAATTAAGGAAGCCGATCAAAGTAAAAAAGTTTTTATTCTGTACCGCGATATGAGGTCTTATGGGTTGCGGGAGGATTTATATCGTAAAGCACGATCTGCGGGAATAAAGTTTATTCGTTATGATTTTAGCAAAGGACTTGAAGTGAATGTTGACGAAAAGGATTTGCAGATCGTTTTCAATGATCGTGTGCTCTTGAGGCGCATGCAAATCCATACCGACCTTTTGGTTTTAGCCACTGCTATTATTCCTGAGAAAAACAATCCGTTAGCGCAGTTTTTTAAGGTACCACAAAATGATGATGGTTTTTTTATGGAAGTGCATGTCAAACTCCAGCCCAATGACTTTGCAACCGGCGGTATGTTTGTTTGCGGACTTGCACATGCACCCAAACCGATTGACGAGTCCATAGCACAGGCGCAGGCTGCTGCGGCTAGAGCGGTTACAGTTTTATCGTCAGAAACAATTTCCGTCAGCGGCACTGTAGCTTCAGTTGATCAGATGCTTTGCAGTGAATGCGGTGTTTGTGTATCGATTTGTCCTTACTCTGCTCCAGAATTTAAAGAAAAAACAGGTAAAGCAAAAATTCAATCAACTTTATGTAAAGGATGTGGACTGTGCGTAGCATCCTGTCGCTCAGGAGCTATCATGTTAAAGGGTTTTGAGACATCCCAAATAATGAATATGATTTCATCTTTAATGTCAGGTTAAATTTCATTTGGTAGGATGTTAATGGCAATGTTTTATAAACCTGATAAATTTTTTTGATTACTTTATCAAATTCGGAGGAATAATGAAGACATTTTATGATTTGGTTTCAGATGTTCAAAAACCAGGTCTCTGCCACCGTTGTGGCGGATGTGTGACTTTCTGTACTGCAGTTAATTACGGGGCCCTGGAGCTCGATAAAGACGGAAAACCTCGCTACAAAGACATTGAAAAGTGTATTGAGTGTGGACTTTGCTACACAATTTGCCCGGAAATCAATGAACTTGAAGATGAAACCAAGAAAATTACTTCTTGGAGTCCTCCCATAGGCAGGATAATTGAAACAACTTTTGCCGGTGCCAAAGATCCAATAATCCGCAGCACCGCCACGGATGGAGGTGCGGTCACGGGACTGCTGCTTCATTTGTTTGATTCCGGATATATCGACGGCGCCATTGTCACAAAATATGTAGGTCCTTTACAAAGGGAACCTTTTTTGGCTGTGAAACGAAAAGATATTGCAGACTCCGCAGGATTTTTCTTTGACACATCTCATGGTATGAAAAGTTACAGTGATAAATATTTAACTTACTCCGCCATTGAGGAATTCGATCTGATACTAAAGCAAGGATTGCACCGAGTTGCTCTGGTTGGAACTCCCTGCCAGATCCACTCAGTTCGGAAAATGCAAACTCTTTCGATCATGCCATCTGATTCGATTAAATATTACCTGGGCCTTTTCTGTTCAGGGAATTTTGTCTTTGGTCAAAAGCAACGAGAAAAACTTTCGGTTATAGGTAATTTTAAGTGGAATGAAGTAAAAAAAATTAACATCAAAGAAGATTTGCTTGTTCACCTTGTTTCCGGAGCGATCAGAGCCATCCCTTTGGATGAGTTGGAATTCATGAAACGGTTTGCCTGTTATTTCTGCGCCGACTATAGCGCTGAATTCGCCGATATCTCTTTTGGCGGCCTATGTGCTGAAGAGGGTTGGACAACAGTCATTACAAGGACACCTGTTGGCAGAGCTGTTTTTGCCGATGCCAGGGGGAAAGCATTGGAACTATACAAGGATAAAGACAATCCGAAAATTAAAAAGCAGGCATTGGAAAAAGTGCGCATCCAGTCTAATAAAAAAAAGGAGATGGCTGAAAATAACCGCGAGGCTCTTAGAAAGAAATCCAAAAAATCTTGACTATATATTTAACAGTTAATTTTCATCTGCTGTTTGATAACCGAACTCTAACTTAACCAGTGGAGTTAAGCCCGGAGGTTGGTCAATGTTCTTAATAGAATTTGTTGGAAAAAAATACGTATTATTCTTCAGGCTTTAAATGCTCCGGGATATCAAGCATTTCGACAACAAGCGGTTTCAGGAATGACCATTTAATACCAATGGTGTATTCCTCTTCCAGGTCCCGTATTGCATCCCAGCAATTATGGCACGGGGCAAGCACCAGTTTTGCCCCTGTTTTTAAGATCTGATCCCGTTTTGTTATAAGTGCTTTATTCCTCTGTGCTCTGTAAAGCCCTATACCGTTAAACCCGCCACCACCACCGCAACAATAATTATGTTCTTTGTTAGGCGTCATTTCAATAAAATAGCCAGGTTCAACAATATACTTAATTATTTCCCGGGTTGCTAATTTTAATCCATGATTACGGACATAGTTGCATGAGTCCTGTACTGTCACGGGTGTTTTTATTCGTTTTGATGGATCAATTTTTAGTTTGCCTGTTTTTAATGCATCAGCCAGCCATTCCACATAATGAATGGATTTAACCGGTGGCTTCCCATCTTTGCGTCCAGCCCAGTATGGACCTTCAATTACGGTTGCCCTGTGGGCGTGGCCGCATTCCGTGCCTACCATCATTTTGGGTTGTAAACGTTCCATGGCATCATAAACACTATCTACCTGTATTTTACAAGCCTCCCAATCGCCTGCAAACATTGCCAGACTGGTTTGTTCCCAGCCTTTTGAAGGAACCGTCCAGTTCTCTCCGGCTATATGGAACAAAATAGCTGCTTCTGCCAGATCCTCTGGATAATGTTTAACTTCCCTGGCATTGACCGTGTATAGGATATCAGCACCTGCTTTGTCTACCGGGACTGTCAGACCGGGGTAATCCTCTTCATACTCTTCAACCATCCACTCAAAGGTATCAACAAAATCTTCATCAGTAACATCCATCTGAGCATTATACACCCGGTGCATACCGGCTCCGATTTTCAATTCCCAGGGAACAAAGCCCTGCTGATAGAGAAGCCCTCTTAAATATCCCATCATAATTCCAACATCAATTCCGTGGGGACAATACATACCGCAACGGTTACAACAGGTACACTGAGACCAGGCTACTTCCATTGTTTTTATCATGAAATCATTGTCAATCTTGCCTTTTTTACGGACAATTTCTCCAAGTGTGGACTGGATTTTATAGGCAGGAACCTGCTTTGGATCCTGATCATTGCTAAGATACAAAAAACAGCTGTCTGCGCACATACCACAATGAGCACAGATTTCAAGCCAGGTACGGATGCGTGATTTACAGGTGTTCTTTATGGTTTTCCATAAGAGTTCAGTATCAACTTCAAGAGATTTCATTTCCTCATAATATGATTTGCCGCTTGTATCTGATAAAAGCGTATTCAGTGTATCAGCTGAATTAATGGG
Source organism: uncultured Desulfobacterales bacterium (assembly GCA_964617785.1). Classification (GTDB taxonomy): domain Bacteria; phylum Desulfobacterota; class Desulfobacteria; order Desulfobacterales; family SURF-7; genus JAFDJC01. The sequence continues at coordinate 11,078 of CAZTYY010000088.1, forward strand.
TTTTTTGTTGCAAAGTTTACCTTCAGGCATTTATTGTCTTCTCCTTCAGTTGATATTAGACGGATTTATTAAGTTACCAGTTTATATATGTACCGTTCATACCTCCTCGCTTAATGCCAAAATCCATGCCAAGCTGCGCCCTTGATGCAAAAAACAGAACAATGTGGGAGAGTTTTGTAAATGGAATAGCAATAAGAAAAACTTCCCCAAAAAATATATGTGCGGTTAACCAGAATGAATAATTTCCAAGTTCATATCGTGCAATAAGTCCGGTTATAAAAGGTGCTAATGAAATAAAAAGTATGAAGTAGTCATACCAGGTGGTAAGTATACGGACTTCAGGAAGTGCGATCCGCCTGAGGATAATTAACAGGCCGCTGATAACAGTGACCCATGTCAATACATCTGCAACCAAAGGATTCAGTGTTAATAGAGAAATTCCAATCATCTCTTTTAAAAACAGATTGTGTGCAATCAGAAAAAGAGGAAGCAGTACTGCGCCGGTATGAAATCCAAAAAACAGAATCGTCATTAAAGGCTGTTTTCGCCATCCACGTGTGCCAAACGGTAAAATCCACTTATAGATTGAAATAACAGCGCCTTTAAAACCTGCTAAAGGATAGGCCTTATAGGCCACACGGTCAAGCTTCCAATTGAGCCCTTTGAAATAGAATATTATACGAACAAGCATTCCGATCAGGCATATAGCCAGAGCTAACCAGAACATAAAGCCTGTTAAAAAATCGTACATTACAACCTCCACTTTGCTTTTTTAAAACGTTCTTTTTTTTTCATCCCTGCCGGTTAGAAACAGCCAGAAAAGAAGCAAAAAAATTAGAGTCCCGCCCATTATGAGATAGGCAATACCTTCAGAATAAACCATATAGTCATGTAAGGTGTAAAATGCATCTTCCATCAAATTCTCCTTTACTACTTATGCTCCGGCTCAGCATCCGGCTTATAATCCGGATGTTCATGGAGTATAGGCATTTTTGTTGCGATAAACCGGTATGTCAGAATTCCAATTATTACAATAAATAAAGAGATTGCAATTTCTTTCCAGCTTGGAAAGTACCTTTCACTTGAAGGAAGGTGCCAGTTGAAGGCAATGACTGATATATTTAACCGGTTTAATACAATCCCAAGTACGGCCCATAAAGAGGCAATTCGAACCAGCTTAATGTTTTTTTCACGGACTGCAATGGCATATAAAAAGGCTGGGATTGCAACAAAACCAATGAGTTCGAATAAAAACCAGAGTCCCCATCCGGTTGTTAGGTAATGCCAATTATTATCAGCAGCAATACCGATAATTTTTATGCCCATATACCCCATCATAACAAAAGCGGCAGCTTTTCCAAAACCCAATGCCACACCAGAGCTTTCTTCAAGATGATTTTTATCCATACTGTCATGGAGAAAACGATGGGCCAGCGACCCCTCGAATATAACCATGGACATTCCGGCAAATATGCTTGAAACAAAAAAGAATACCGGCAGGTATGCGGAATACCATAGAGGATGCAGCTTAGAGGGGGCAATTAAAAATAGGGCGCCAAGAGAAGACTGGTGCAAGGTTGATAACACAACTCCAA
>CAZTYY010000089.1:0-12653 GCA_964617785.1 uncultured Desulfobacterales bacterium
GATTAACATGCTTTTTACAATGGACTTGGAAATAACCTATACTGCTCAAATAATGCAACTGCCTCGCAATAAACTCTCGATCGATATGGTTTTCATTAATCTCAATGCGAGTCATTGTGTTGGTGATACATATCGAACATCAGTGATGTCAATTTTTCCTTCAGGACTAATATTCATCGGACGCAAATGTATTACGCCATCACCCTCTATATTGTGTTTCCCAGAAGCGAATCTAGGACGAATACTATCAATTATTTGCCCTAAAGGAGATATTTCCCATCCAATTGGTACATTCTGTCCAAACGGATAGCTCTGAAACAATAGCTTTTCATCCATTACAGCCCCTCCCCATTGCTATCGTCCCCATTCCTTCTGGGTATTTCAACCGCCTCCAACAAACGCTCAATCTGCTTCGGGTCCGGCAATTTCCCTTTCAATTCGGCCGGGAGACGTCGAAGGGTACGATAGGCAGAAACACCAATGGGTTTGTTGCTTTCACGAAGGGCATACTCCACAATCATCCGTTTTTTGCTGCGGCACAGGATCATGCCGATGGAGGGATTTTCATCGGGCTGGCGCACCTGGGTATCCAGGGCTGCCAGGTAAAACTGCATTTTTCCCACGTATTCGGGCTTAAACTCACTGATTTTCAATTCAATTGCCACCAGGCATTTTAAGGTACGATGGTAGAGCAACAGATCGATAAAATATTCGTTGCCCTCAATTTCCAGCCGGTACTGGCTGCCCATAAAGGCAAACATCCCGCCCATTTCCCGCAGGAATCGTTCGATCTTGGCAATGATGGCCCGCTCCAGCTCCCTTTCGCTGTGCTCTTCACCCAATTCCAAAAAGTCAAAGGTGTATTCATCGCGAACCGCCAGCTTGGCCTGGTTTTGGATCTCTTCGGGCAGGTTTTTATCAAAATTGGTCTGGCCTAACAGGGTCTTTTCATAGGTCTGGTCCTGTATGCGGAGCGCCAAAACGTTTTTGGTCCAGCCGTATTTGCGGGTCATGCGGATATAAAATTCCCGCTCTTTTGCATCGCTGCATTTTTCCATAATCATGATATTATGGCTCCAGCCGATTTCTCGCACCATGGGTGCGAGATTTTCATCTTCGGCATATGTCATATAAAAGCCGCGCATGCGCCACAGGTTTGATGCCGAATAACCGGAAACACCGGGAAACTCTTTTTGCAGATCTGCTGCCAGATGTTCCACCACAGATCGGCCCCAGGCAGAACGTTTCTGGCGGGTCACAATGATGCTGCCGATATCCCAATACAGGGTGATCATTTCCCTGTTGACGCTTTTTAAGGCATCGTATTGGGCCTTGCGCACACGGTTTTTGATTTCCTGCAAGACAGTTGCATAATCCTTGGGGATGGCGATTTTTTTGGACATGGTCAGTTTGTCTCCCCCAACAGCCTTGCCAGCTCCTTCATTTCCTGGGTGGCAATGCTAAGCTGGGCCAAAATTTCATCGGCCAGATCTGTTGGATCCGCCAAATCCTCATTGTTTCGAACGCTGTCATCCTGGAGCCAGGTGATGTCCAGGGAATCATTGCGTTTGGCGATCTCTGCGCGGGTAAAGCAGCGAAAACGGCCCTTTTCGCCCTGGTCCTTGCGTTTGGTTTTTCCATACGGGTCCTTGCCAAAGGCTTGGATGAATTCCGCAAAATGCGCCATGGTCAAGGGGGTCCGCTTACCGAAATTGGGCATATTGGTGCGCAGATCATAAAACCAAACCTGTTTGGTATTGTTTTTATCTTTTTTTCCACGGGTAAAAAAGAGTACGTTGGTCTTGACCCCATGGGCGTAAAAAATGCCAGTGGGCAACCGCAGTACCGTGTGCAGGTTACATTTATCCATGAGGTCAGCCCGAATCTTTTGGCCGTCACCGTCAGCAAAGAGGACATTGTCCGGCAGCACCACGGCTGCGCGGGTTTTGCCGGTGGTTTTCAGGGAGCGGTAGATCATTTGCAAAAAATTGAGCTGCTTGTTGGAACTTGGATAGGTCAAATCGTCCCGGGTGGGGCGCTCACCACCTCGTTTGGTGCCAAACGGCGGATTGGTGAGGATGACATCGTAATCCCTGAAAACTTTTCCTTCACCGGATAATGCATCGGATTGTCGTATCTCACCCTCTATATTATGGAGCATGGCGTTCATGAGAGCCAGACGGTGGGCATCCCGAACCAGTTCTATGCCGGTAAAAGCCTGCCTTCGCTGGAACTCCTGCTGTTCCGTGGCAAGGCCGAAATAATCATCGTGGTTTGATTTCAGATATTGATCCGCAACGATCATGAACCCGAAGGTGCCGCAGGCCGGATCGCCGCAGCGCTCACCCAATTGGGGCTGCACCAGCTGCACCATGACATTGATCAGCGGGCGGGGGGTAAAATACTGGCCTGCGCCGGATTTTTTCTCATCAGCATTTTTCTGCAACAACCCCTCATACAGATCTCCCAGCCCTTCTTCTCTGGCACTGTACCAATCCAGTCCATCGATGGCGGTAACGATTTTCGCCAGATTTTTGGGCTCGTCGATATTTGTGCTGGCATTGGCATAAATGTGCTGAACCCGGTTCTTGCCATTGGTGCCCAACTCCAACAACAGCTTATGGTAAAACTGGTGTTGTTTGGTTCCATCTTTTGCGGTAAGGTCTGCCCATCGATATCCGTCGGGAATTTTCTTTTCCGCGCCGGTCTCTTCGGCCATTTTAAGAAAAAGTATATAGGTCAGCTCGGTAACGTACTGGTGATAGGTGATACCGTCGTCACGCAGCACATTGCACAAGCTCCATAATTTTTGAACAATCTCAACAGTTGTCATGCGGTCTCTCGTTGATCTGGATAAAGGGTTGCAGTAATATCATCCAGGACCTGTTGAAAATTGACCTGGAAAATTTTGTTTAAGGGGCATCATTTTTCCTCACGTTTTTTACCTTTGATACTTTTTGTATTTATTGTAATTTCAAAAAGTTAACCGGAAGTGCCGGCCGGAGTCGCAACCCGATTCAACCTTAAGGTAAATATTGTCCCCTTGTTCACTTCACTGTCAACATCAAGCCTTGAATCATAGGAGGCAAGAATACGCTGGACAATGGACAGCCCGAGGCCTGTTCCTTCGGACCGGGTTGTAAAAAACGGATTAAAAATCAAAGACATATTTTCTTTCGGGATCCCACAGCCGTTATCTGTTATCCTAACAATTACATGCGCATCTTTTACAGTATTCATCTCAATAGTGATGGTGCCGTCTCCCTCATTCGCCTCTGAAGCATTTTTTAAGAGGTTCCACATGATTTGACGCAGATGGCCTTGATCCATCTCAACCCAGACATCCGGCACAAACTTTTTTTCCAAAGAGATGCTTCCCACACAGGATGTATCTTTTTCAAAAAAATCCACTGTTTCCATTAAGGCTGAATCCAGGCGAAAAATCTCAACCTTTCCTGTCTGCGGTTTTGCAAAAAAAAGAAAGTCGGTCACAAGAGTGCTGAGTCTGTCCGCTTCCCTAAGAATAATCTGCATCAGTTTATCATTATCAGGATCACAATTTTCATCTTCCCGTAACAATTGAATCGATCCGGTAAGAGACGCCAGGGGGTTTTTAATCTCATGAGCCAGCCCTGCAGCCATTTCCCCGGCTACGGCTGCCTTTTCCACACGTTTCAGATGATCCGCCATTGCCTTCAGCTCTTTTCTTGCTATTTTTTCCTGATCGGCCAGAATCCCGCTTAAGAAAGCAACCGCATAGCATGCAATAACAGTGGCCGGCACTTTATAAAGCACTTGCAAGCCATCACCGATAAAACTTCCCGGCATTCCAATCGATTCCAAGATGCCGTAATATTCATTCACGGCAACAAGGATAAACTGGGCACTGCTCAAACTAGCAATGATCATACTGCCTTTTCGATAAAGAATCATGCTGGCACACATAATTACTACCAGGTACAGGGTGATAAAAATACTTAAGAAACCTCCTGTAATCAGAATAATCAGTGTAATGGCTACGGTATCAAGAAAAAGTTGAGTATAAACAAAAAAAGGTCTTCCGCCGATGAGCTTATTAGCTATAAAATAAACGGCCGAAAGCATGAGCAGGCCCGCAGACAACCCGAGCAGCAAAAATAACGGCTTTATCAGCGCTGCCGGCACACCTCCAAAGTAGTAACCGGCAGTTGATGCCCCCATCATTAAAGCAAAAAGGGCTCTAAAATACATGAGCCCTTTTAATCTTTTCAGGTAATCTTTTTCCTGCGATATTTCTGATTCACTCACATCATAACCTTGTTATCAATCCGTTCTTGTCCAAGATATGCTTATCCTGATATCGCACCGGCCATCTGGAATACCGGAAGGTACATTGAAACCACAAGACCGCCTATCAGAACGCCCATAAAAACCATCATTAAAGGTTCTATGGCTGAAGTCAGATTTTCAACCGCAGTATCGACCTCCCCTTCATAAAAATCAGCTATTTTCTCAAGCATTGAGTCTAAGGCTCCGGTGGATTCCCCCACCGCAATCATGGAACACACCATGGAAGGGAATACGCCGCTTTCTGAAAGAGGGTCAGCCATAGTCCGGCCTTCTGAAATGCCACTCCGCACATTATAAATCGCTTTTTCAATGGTTTTATTTCCAGCTGTTTTGGCAACAATGTCAAGTGCATCCAGAATCGCCACACCACTCGACATCATTGTTCCCATTGTGCGTGTAAATTTGGAGACCGCAACTTTTCGTATCAAAATGCCCACGATCGGCAGCTTAAGAAACAAATCATCCATCAATTCTCTTCCCCTGAGTGTGGCATAGAATTTTTTATAGGCCACAACAAACAGTATAAAAGCAACAATAATATAAAGGATTTTACTTTGAACTAATTCGCTCGCAGCGACAACCATCTGAGTCGGCAGAGGAAGTTCTTTTCCGAAATCAGCAAACATTTCCTGGAATACCGGAATAACAAAAACCAGGATAACAATGACGACAATGATCGCTATGGAAAGAGTTATAAGTGGATACATCATTGCGCTCTTAATCTGGCTTTTAAGCTTAGCCGCCTTTTCCATATAGGCTGACAGTCTTCTTAAAATCACATCAAGAATACCGCCTGCTTCACCGGCTGCCACCATATTGACAAAAAGGGTATCAAACTCTTTGGGAAACTGCTTCAATGCCTCTGCCATTGTCTGCCCGCCTTCCACAGACTCTTTTAAACCTTTGATCTCTTTTTTAAACGTTGGATTATCCTGCTGTGCATAAAGGATATCAAGACATTGAATGATCGGCAGCCCTGCATCAATCATGGTAGAAAACTGCCTGCAGAAAATAATGACATCTTCCTGTTTCACTTTCGGCTGAAAAAAAGCAATGTTTGCAAAAAGGTCTTTTGGCTTTACCTTGATCTTGGTTGGCGCTATTCTCATCTTCTGGAGTTGAGCCCGAACCGCATTTTCATTCGGCACATCCATTTCCCCTTTTTGTACATCACCTTTTTTGTTTTTTCCCTGCCATAAATAAACCGGCATACCCCCTCCTTTTTTCCTGGCAACAGATATTTTAAAAATTCAGTGCTGCCACTTCAGAATTTTTCATGCTTTTAGTTTATAAAAAACACCTCTTTGCATTCCTTCTGTCTCGACTTCCTTGTTTTCAACAAGCAACTCAAGCTGTTTTTTAACATCTTCAATGCTTACTCCGATTATTTGTGAAATATCTTCCAGGGTACACGGCCTCCGCCGCAGTGTTGAGATAATGTCAGACCCGTAATCTTTCAAGTGATTTCCATATGCCGCACCATTATCAGAATGCTGTATTATGTCAGATTTATATATGGAATCTTTAATTCCGGCAAGTGTTTTTTTATCTGCCGGCAAAACCCAGCGTTCTGCCCCTGGTCTGTCAAGTGAATTCAGAAAAATATTTTCGGCACCTATTTTATCAATAGCATTCCTAATAAGTGCAATTTCATGTACTGTATCATTTACTCCTGGAATAATAAAAATTTCAATCATGAATTGATTTTTATACTCTTTTTTGATGGATGAAATGCCGTCAATTACCATTGATAAGTCAAGGTCGGAATGTGGCCTGTTAATTTTCCTGAACGCATTTTCAGAAGCGGCATCAACTGAAGCAATAATAATATCGACATCCTTCACACGCTTCCTGACTCGCGGCATGGAAAACAAGGTTCCGTTGGTCAGCAAGGCCGTCTTATAGTCAGGATAATCCGACTTAATGAACCGGATAATCTCTTGAATTCCACTGTGAAGTGTGGGTTCACCGGATCCGGAAAAAGTAATGTGGTCTATTTCGGGCTTTCGGGATAAAAAGTCGGACAGTTCTTCCATCACTTCTTCAAGTGGAACATACTCCCTGTCTTCTATGGTTAAGGTTGTCGTCCTACCGCACTCACAATAAACACAATCCAAAGAGCATGTTTTATGCGGCATCAAGTCTACGCCAAGAGATAATCCAAGCCGCCTTGACGGTACAGGACCGAAAATATATTTATTTCCCGACGGACAGTCGTTTTTCATCTATAAGAAATCCCTGCTCCCATGAAGTTAACTATTTTTATTTCTCAAAACTCATGTTGTCAACCGATTGTTGTCCACTGCCTTAAAAATCAAGGGCTCTGTTCTTCTATGACTTGATAAAAATCAAATATAGGTGTATTTCTGATCATTAGAATTCGAAGGGTCTGAAATTTATAAAGATGGCATCCTGAGGGAATAAAACAGCAAGTATTGGCGATTCGGATGAAAAAAAATAAAACAAAGTTAGTACATAAAAGCGCAACCATCATTACTACCCATATTAATGCCGATTTTGACGGTATCGCTTCTCTGCTTGCCGCCCAAAAATTATATCCCAAATCTTTTGTTGTTTTTCCGGGTGCTCATGAAACCAGCTCTAAGAGTTTTTTCGTGAATTCTATGGCTTATCTTTATAACATGGCGGATATTGATGAGCTTGACTTATCTGCTGTCAACCGATTGGTTCTCGTGGATACAAGACGAAAAGAAAGAATAGGCAAGTTGTCCGAGCTCCTGAATCAAAAGGATATCGATGTTCATGTCTATGATCATCACCCTCTTGCCGAAGGTGACATAAAACCGAATAAGGAAATCCATGAACCAACCGGGGCAACCGTGACCATCTTGACACACATCATCAAAAAAAAAGGAATCGACATTTCCCCCGAAGAAGCGACGGTCATGTGTCTTGGCATATACGAAGACACTGGCTCATTTACTTTTTCTTCAACAACTGAAAAAGACTTAACAGCGGCGGCGTTTCTAGTTTCAAAGGGCGCCAATCTGAATATTGTTTCAGATATGATTTCACGCGAAATCACACCCGCCCAGGTGTTTATACTGAATGATATGATCAAATCCGCATCATATTATCGCATTAGCGGAGTGGAAGTTGTGGTGACCAGCATATCAACTGAAGAATTTATTCCCGATTTTGCATTTCTGGTTCACAAAATGTTAAAAATGGAAAGCCTTAATGCCATCTTTTCCATTGTTCGCATGGGAAGCAAAATTTATGTCATCGCAAGAAGTCGAATACCTGAAGTGAACGTAGCCGAAATTCTAAAACCCATCGGAGGCGGCGGGCATGCCTTTGCAGCATCTGCAACTATCCGTGATAAAACGCTCGCACAAACTGAAAACTTGCTTATCGACATATTGTATAAAAAAATCAAATCAATCCGGCAGGCAAAGGACATCATGTCGTCACCGGCCATCACTATTGATCCCTCTGTTACCTGCAAGCAGGCCGGTCAAAGCATGACCCGATATAATGTAAACGCATTGCTTGTTACAGATACAAATGAAAACAAGCAGAAACTTTTAGGCTTTATTTCAAGGCAGGTCATCGAAAAAGCCCTCTACCACAATCTTGGCAATGTCTCAGTAATGGAGTACATGTCATCAGAACTTGCGACAGTAAAAACTAACGCAGACGTTTCAGAAATCCAGGAAAAAATCATTGGCAACAAACAGCGAATCCTTCCTGTGGTCAATAATGGCATCATCAAAGGTGTGATTACCCGGACAAACCTTTTAAATATCCTTGTCAATGAGAACCGGAATACCAGCCTTGAAAAACCGATTCCTTTTAGCAATCCGATACATGCAAGGACCAGAAACATAAAAAGACTGATGAAGGAGCGAATTCCGGAACATCTGTTAAAAATTCTTACATCCATTGGAAAAACAGCAAGTGAAATCGAATGTAATGCCTATGCCATTGGCGGATTTGTACGAGACCTGTTTTTATATAGAACAAATGAGGATATTGACATTGTTATTGAGGGAGACGGCATTGCCTTTGCCAAAAAATATGCTGCAACCGAAAACGTAAAAATTCACACTTATGAAAAGTTCGGAACCGCTGTGATCATTTTCCCGAACGGTTTTAAAATTGATGTGGCTTCGGCCAGAACAGAATATTATAAATTTCCCGCAGCGCTTCCGACTGTTGAGATGAGCTCAATAAAACTGGACCTGTTCAGACGTGACTTTACAATAAATACGCTCGCGGTTCAATTGTCTCCTGACGACTTTGGTGTTTTAATCGATTTTTTTTCAGCCCAAAGGGACATCAAGGAAAACGTTATTCGCATTTTACACAATATGAGTTTTGTTGAAGATCCTACCAGGGCTTTCCGTGCAATACGGTTTGAACAGCGGTTCGGATTTACCATAGGAAAACTCACTTCCGACCTGATAAAAAATGCCGTTAAGATGGATTTTTTCAGCCGCCTGAACGGCAGGCGTATCTTTACTGAGCTGCGCCTTATCATGGAAGAAGAAAATCCTGCTCCGGCATTTATCAGGCTATCCGACTACAATCTTATCCAGTTCATTCATCCTTTGATTAAAATAAATAAACATCTTATAAAGCTTTTAAATTCAGTCAAAAAAGTCCTTTCCTGGTTTGATTTGCTTTTTCTGGAAGAATCCTATAATAAATGGACCATTTATTTTCTGGCGTTGATCAGCCGCTGCGACATGGAGACATCCGTTGAAATTTGCAGCAAATTTGAATTGAAACCTGATTTACTTAAGCTCTTCAGCAAAGAGCGTCTGGAAGCTGAAAACTGCCTTTACAGACTAAAGAGAAAATTGCCCGAAGACAACAGCCGACTGTACAAAGAGCTTGCGGTTTTTGACACCGAACTTTTGCTATACATCATGGCAGCGGCTGGAAATAAAAAGGTCGAAAAAGCTGTTTCTTTCTATATTACCAACCTGAGGGAAGTCAGCATGTCCATACAAGGCCGGGACTTAATAAATCTCGGTATGGAACCTGGACCTATGTTTAAAAAAATCATGGACGATGTTCTGGATGCAAAACTGAACGAAAATGTAAAGACCAAAGAAGACGAACTCGCATATGCTAAAAAACTTCTTAATATGTTGTGATTGGTTATAGGAGAATTGTTGATGACCGGAAAAAAAAGAATATTAAGCGGAATGCGCCCTACCGGCCCACTCCACCTCGGAAATCTTCACGGGGCACTGAATAACTGGGTCAGGATGCAGAATGAATACGACTGCTTTTTCTTTATCGCTGACTGGCATGCCCTTACCAGTGATTATGAAAACACCAATGCCATACCTGAATATATTAAAAACATGATGATCGACTGGCTAAGCGTTGGCCTTTTGCCTGACAAAAGTACTCTTTTTGTTCAGTCGCAAGTAAAAGAACACGCGGAATTGTTTCTTCTTCTTTCCATGATCACGCCTGTGCCATGGCTGGAACGCAACCCCACATATAAAGACCAGATTGTGCAGCTTGCAAACAAGGATCTGTCAACATTCGGATTTCTTGGTTATCCGGTTTTACAGGCGGCTGACATTATTATTTATAAAGCAAACGGAGTCCCGGTCGGCATAGACCAGGTTCCTCATGTTGAAATAACCCGTGAAATTGCGAGACGCTTTAATTACATGTACGGCGACGTATTCCCTGAGCCTGAGGCGATCTTAACTGAAACACCTAAAATCCTTGGAACCGACCGCCGTAAAATGAGTAAAAGTTATCAAAATGCCATCTACATATCGGACAGCAAAGATACCATACAGAAAACCGTATCGGGAATGATTACCGATCCCGGGCGTGCCAGAAAAAACGACCCCGGGAATCCTGACATCTGTAATGTATTTGAATTTCACAAACTTTATACTGACAAAGAAGACGTCAGCCGGTTTAACAAAGAGTGCCGGACTGCTGAAATCGGATGTGTGGATTGTAAAAAAATGATGACGAAAAATCTTTCAAATGCCCTTTTACCGATCCGTGAAAAACGGGCACATTTTGAATCGAATCCTGATCTTGTTGAGGATATTATCCGGGAAGGCAACAGCAATGCCCGCAAGATAGCATCACAAACCATGGATCAGGTGCGTTCGGCAATGAACATATAAAGGCTGTCAATCCGAGCAATGCAGGAGAATAACTATAAAGTAAGACTGGATGTCTTTGAAGGCCCCATGGACCTTCTTGTGTATCTTATTAAAAAAGCTGAAGTCGATATTTATGATATCCCTATTGCCTTGATAACAAAACAGTTTATTGCCTATATTGAATGGATGAAATCCATGAATATTGATTTTGCAGGTGATTTTCTAGTAATGGCTGCGACACTGGCACAGATAAAGTCAAAAATGCTTTTGCCGGCTCATGATAGTGATGAAGATGAGGAGGAAGACCCCCGGATGGAGATTGCACGGCCCCTGGCTGAGTATTTAAGCATCAGTTCAGCTGCAAGCCAGCTTTCAGAAAGGAATATGCTTGGCAAAGACACATTTGCCGGCCAGCCGAAAAGAGAGGACTTCTTAGTTGATAATGACGACAGAATGATTAAAGTCGGCCTTTTCGAACTGATAGACGCCTTTCAAAGCATTCTCGAAAAGGTGTCAGGCGATCATACGATCGACCTCACAGCCGACAGAATATCCGTAAAAGACAGAATATCTGAAATTGTGGATATTCTTGAAGAAAACGGATCAGTGACACTTAATGAACTGTTTAAGGACCATATAACTAAAAATGATCTCATCGTTACATTTCTTGCAATTCTTGAAATGGCGAAAATAACCTTGATTCGAATAGTACAGCATGTACAGACCGGTATAATACGTATATTTTATTTGTAAAACACATTTGCAAAATGGATAATTTAAAACACATTATTGAGAGCCTGATTTTTGTATCAGGCAACCCGCTCTCCATCGAACAGATAAAGGCTGTACTTCCTGAACCAGACACTAAAGAAATTAAGCAATGCCTTTTGGATCTTATTCAGGAATATGAAGAAAGAAACGGAGGGTTTTATCTTCGTCATGTTGCTGGAGCATATCAGTTCCGCAGTCGACCGGAATACAGGGACTATATTACAAAACTCGTTCAAGCAAACCCATTACGCCTAAGCAAAGCAGCACTTGAGACATTGGCAATCATCGCCTATAAACAGCCGGCTATTCGCTCGGATATAGAACATATAAGAGGTGTAGATTGTGGTGGAATTATCCGCACGCTCATGGAGCATAAACTTATCCGAGTCCTCGGCCGCAAAGATATTCCCGGACGTCCGTTGATCTATTCAACAACTAAACGTTTTCTTGAACTATTTGACCTTAGCAGTCTCAGGGATCTCCCCACATTGAAAGAAATAGAAGCATTTGAAAAGGAGCCGATGGAAACATCTGACCTGATACCCAAAGAAATTTCTGAATCAGGCAGAAATGACAATCAGGAATTCAATACGGATAATGGAGAACCCGATGAGCAAAACAAAACAGAAAACACGGAAAATTCCTGAAAATGGAAAAAAATATTTTTTTCGATTCAAGCGGCCTAAAGATCGAGGGCCTTCTACATTTAAGCCTTAAAGATAAGGGAGTTGTGGTCACCCACCCTCATCCGCTTTATGGCGGGGATATGTATAATCCTGTTGTAAAATCCATAATAGATGCATATCAGAAAAAAGAATATTCAACCCTTAGATTCAACTTCAGAGGAACCGGCAAAAGTGAAGGGAAGTTTGAAAACGGCGATGGAGAAAAAACCGATCTGCTTTCAGCTGTTAATTACATGAAAAATAAAGGCATTAAAACACTTTGTGTTTCCGGGTATTCATTCGGCACATGGGTAAATGCACTGGCGATCAATTCATGTGACGAGATAAAGGAAATGACGATGATATCTCCGCCTGTGGCATTTGTCGACTTTGATCCGATAAATCCAGCCCCATGCATTAAACTAGTTGTAAGCGGCAGCCTTGATGATATTGCGCCAGCAGCTAAAATCAAAGCCTGGCTTGGGACTTCAGAAAACAATGCCGATTTAAAAATCGGTTTTGAAATTATCGAAGGAGCAGATCACTTCTATTCGGGGTATACTTCAACTCTGGAATCAATTCTTGCAAAATATATATAGAACCTATCTTAGCAACCATAATGTGCCCTGACCTATACTTGATTTGACAAAATCGGAATGTAAGTTACAACTTCGTTTGACAATATGATATCACAACAATACATGAGTCTCTGAAAGTTTGTATATGTTGGAGATATCTGAAACTCAAAAAGGACAATCCCAAAAGCTCTTCACTT
>CAZTYY010000090.1:0-4728 GCA_964617785.1 uncultured Desulfobacterales bacterium
TATCTCCCTTATGTTTCTCAACAATATATTTTTTTACATTTGACATGCCATAACCGGTTCCTTTAATTCCCGATTTGTAAGCTCCTGTTTTATCATGGCTGCCTTTTAAGGTAAAAGAGGGGGTATAAATAGAGTCTTGATGTTCTTTTGGAATACCACAGCCATTATCCTCAATCTCAAGATAAACCTTGTCATCTTGAGAGTATAATTTCAAATTTAATATGGGGTTTTCTACTTTGCTCATGGCGTGAATTGAATTTTGTATAACATTTGTTAGTACATCCTGGATCATTCCTGGGTCACCTAAGAGTTCAGGGATTCCTGGTCTGTAATTTCTGTTAATTCCAATGCCAGTCATATTTTTTTCTAACATTTTCAGAACTAAGTCTATTTTGTTTTCAATCTTAAAATAGGTTTGTTTAGGTTCCTGATCTTTGGAAAAAGACATTAAGTTGTTTGTTATGTCTCTTCCTCTTTCTGAGAATTCATTAATACGTTCTAATTTTACCTTTGTCTTTTCATCATCGCAATTCATAATAGCGAGCTGTGAATTGCCCATTATTCCCATTAGAACATTATTGAAATCATGAGCCATCTTTCCTGCTACTTGTCCAATCAAGGCAAGCTTCCTCTGTTCTGCAGCAAATTCCAATGCTTTTCTTTTTTCTTCTTCAGCTTGCTTTTGCTTGGTGATGTTGACACCCATACCGGACAAGTATGTTATTCCATCAATATTTACTCTTTTGCCTGATAAAAAATATGGAATGATATCACCGCTTTTTGTCAAAAACTGTGATTCTACGGTGGATTCTCCAACTGCGAATGTCTCTTGTATCGCCTTGAGGGTGGTTTCCTTATAGTTTTTGGAGATAAAGTCTAAAGCAACCATTTGAGCTATTTCCTCCGAGGAATAACCGGTCTTTATCTCAAGGTTTTGGTTCCATTGACGCATTTTACCAGCAGTGTCAAACATATAAAAGGCATCCGGCAAACTGTTTAGAACACTATTAGAAAAGTCCCTTTCCTGTATGATCTTCGTCTCCATCTGCTTTCGATCAGTGATGTCGCGTTGCATACCCCAGATGCGTACAAGAAATCCGTTTTCCACAACAGCGCTATAGCTCTCGGACAAGTAAAGAGACTGACCATTCTTGTCCAAGTCTCGAGTTTCGGCATTTCTTACTTGGTGTTGCGGTGCCCGAACGACCAACAGAGCTCTCTCGCCGTATTCGGGGGCAAAGTCCGTGGCAAGCCGGTTAACCATGTCTTCGGGACGAAGCCCGTACATCCTTGATAGAGCTTCATTCACTTCACCCACAATAGCATGTTTGGAAATAGTCGCCACAAGTTCCTCATCTGAAACATCGACATGAATGGGTGTCGTAAAGTCGATGCGGTATATTCCTTCACTCGCATTAGTTACAAAGTTACGGTAACGTTCCTCGCTTTCCCGGAGTGTCTGCTCGGTCTTTTTACGTTTCTTGATTGAATTTAGTAAAAAAATACCCCAGATAATCGTAATGATAAGCATACAAAGTACAGCTGCCAGGATGACTTTTTGTTTAAAATATTGATCTCTGGTCTGAAAAATAACTTCTTTAGGCTGCCATTTGGCTAATATTTCCGTATAGGTTCCATCCTCCTTAATTTCAGCAAGCGCCTTGTTGATTTCTGTCAGCAGTTCCGTATTTCCCTTCTTCACTGCGATAGTAGAGTCGCTTTTATTAATTGCTTCACCGACAATTATAATGCCTTTGATATTATTTTCCGCAAGTACGAACGTTCCGACCCAACGGTCTACTACAACAGCATCGACTGCACCGTCAGCCAATAAATGGAACCCTCTTATAATATCCGGTACTACAACTGATTTTATTAATGGATCATGCTTTAATATATTAATCGGCAATCCTTTTTCTTCTACACCAACTTTTAGTCCTCGTAGGCCGGTAAGATCATAAACACCCACCCTGTCGAAAGATGTAAATATGGAGAACTCTGATTCCAAAAGGGTGTTTGAAAAATCATATATTTTTTTCCTTTCTTCGGTAAAATTTATTTGCAGGAGAGCATCAGCCTTTCCCTCAAGCACAAGTTGCTGTGCCTTTGTCCAGTTCATATACTTGAATCTCACAGGGCGTGTCATTCGTTCTTTGAGCGCCTCTGCAAGATCTACGACGATGCCGACCTGTTTTTCATTTTTCATGTAAATCATGGGCGGCAGTGTGTCATTGCCAAGAAACAAAAGGGTGCGATTAGTTGAATCGTAGCCTTCAGCATCTGCGGAGGGCTGAGAATACGCTTTCGCAGAAAAAAACAGCATTATTAAAATACATAACGTGGCGAAGAGGATTTTTCCGTTGCCCGTTATTTTCTCAAATTCGAAAATGCCGGGTGAGTTTTTTTTAAGTGCTATGGTTTCACTCTGCTGATTTTTCCGAGTCATAATTATTCTCTCTGAATATTTTTTTTGTCTCAGCCTAAAACTTGCACCATGCTTGCCATAATATAGGCCTTTTGAAATCAAACCAATTGCAAGAAATGTTATAAACAGTTCGAAATTTAGAAATGAGCCTTATATTATATGTTGTATTTTGGAATTCGAGTTATGAAAGAATATTTCCTTATATCATAAAATTTAAATAATTGCGATATAAAAATCCGATCTCTCAATTCATAACAACATAATTTCCGGTAACCAGCTGCAATTAAACGGATAATGGTGATTTCATTTTCAAAACAACAAAAGATTTAAACCAAAGACAGGCAGGTTTTAAGTGGAGAAAGGGAACATACTGGAATATAGCAAGCTGGGTACTGGCAATCCGCCTCCGGCGGACCAGTACCACCCACCATCCATTTTTCTTCTTACAAAAATCTTTTGAAAATTGATCAAAAAATGGCTTTTCCACTTGCTAATACGGCTAAACTCCTAACTTTACCACAATTACTAATGTTTAAGCTTTGTTTTCGAGGAATGTCCTGCTGCCTTAATAGAAAATCATGTGTTTTTGTTCGGTTTAATATGGTATATGAATAAATTACATTATTCCGGTTATAAAAATTAAACATACCTTTCTCATGGAAAAGCTTTTCAGTAAAAATATTAATTTAAGGTGCATAAATGAAATTCAGAAAAGAAACCGACAGCATGGGTGAAGTGCACGTCCCGGAAGATGTTTATTTTGGAGCCCAGACCCAGCGCGCTGTTGAAAATTTCACCATCAGCGATCTTAAATTTCAGCCTGTGTTTATACATTCTCTGGCGCTTGTCAAAAAATACGCGGCAAAAGTGAACGAAAAGCTGGGTCTCATAGACAGTAAAAAGGCTGGGGCTATTATGACCGCAGCCGATGAGGTGATGGCAGACCGGCTTAGAGATCAGTTCGTAGTGGATGTTTTTCAAACCGGATCAGGCACCTCTACCAATATGAATATGAATGAAGTCATCGCAACGCGCGCCAATGAAATCCTTACAGGACAGGTGAAAGGCAAAGACCCGGTCCACCCGAACGATCATGTCAATCTATGCCAGTCGAGCAATGATGTTATCCCCACGGTAATTCATATTGCAGCTTCAAAACTGGCAAAGAACAAACTGGTGCCTTTTCTGAAACTTCTAAGGGATGAACTGGATAAAAAAGCAAAGGACTTTAAGCATATTCGTAAAATCGGCAGAACACATCTTCAGGATGCCGTCATAATGACCTTGGGAGATGAATTCTCAGGATATACACGACAAATTGATCAGGCCATTCAGCGGATGACAACCGTTCAGGAGCGACTGCTTCCTTTGGCGCTTGGCGGAACAGCGGTTGGCACAGGGCTAAATGCCCACAGAGAATTTGCCGGACATGTCATATCCCTGATAGCTGATGATACCCAAATTCAGTTTTCCGAATCTTTGAATCACTTTGAAGCACAGGCATCCTGTGACACTGCAGTGGAGACAAGCAGCATACTCAAGACCATTGCCGTCAGCATGATTAAAATAGCCAACGATGTCAGATGGCTGGCATCAGGCCCACGATGTGGTCTGGGAGAGATAAACGTTCCCGCCCTTCAGCCCGGATCATCAATAATGCCGGGCAAGGTCAATCCCGTAATTCCGGAAGCTGTTATTCAGGCCTGCGCGCAGGTGATTGGAAATGATACGGCGATCACTTTTGGCGGACAGGGAGGTTGTCTCGAGCTTAACACCATGCTGCCTCTTATTGCCTACAATTTACTTCAATCAATTGAACTGATATCTAATGCAGCGGAGTTGATGGCAAACAAATGCGTGGCAGGCATTACCGCCAATCAAAAAAAATGTGAGGCAAATATTAAAGAAAGCCTGGCAATTGTTACCAATCTTGTGCCGCATATAGGATATGACCGGGCTGCGGAAATAGCACAAAAAGCATATGAGGAAGGCCTTACCATAGAAGAAGTAGCTTTGGCGGAAAACATTCTGCCAAAAGATCAGCTGCTCACGATTCTGTACGGCGAATTGTTGAGATAAGCGGTATATCTTGACGAGAACGGTAAAGTATCCAAAAGAGGATTATCGAGGATTATCATGGAAAGCATCGACACCTTTAAAACAAAGTCTGAATTCAGTATTGGAAACCAAACATACAGCTATTTCAGCCTGATGGAACTGGCAAAAAAGTTGAAGTTTAATTTACAAAAGCTTCCTGTCAGCATTAAAATTCTGTTGGAGAATCTACTTCGTCACGAAGACGG
>CAZTYY010000090.1:4828-12245 GCA_964617785.1 uncultured Desulfobacterales bacterium
TTGTTATAAGCATGAATCATAAAGGTGAAACATTTGTTTTTCCTGATACGATAGTTGGGCTCGATTCACACACCACAATGATCAATGGCACTGGTGTTGTCGGATGGGGTGTC
Organism: uncultured Desulfobacterales bacterium; assembly: GCA_964617785.1. Lineage (GTDB taxonomy): Bacteria > Desulfobacterota > Desulfobacteria > Desulfobacterales > SURF-7 > JAFDJC01. The sequence goes on from CAZTYY010000090.1 coordinate 4,942, forward strand.
GGGGGTATTGAAGCAGAAGCTGTCATGCTGCGCCAGCCTTATTATATGCTGACGCCTGAAGTCCTCGGATTTGAGCTGACCGGCCGGCTGCCCGAAGGTTCAACCGCCACCGACCTGGTTTTATTCATAACACAGATGATGAGAGAGAAAGGGGTTGTAGGAAAATTTGTCGAATTTTTTGGAAATGGATTAGATAAATTGACATTGCCTGACCGGGCTACAATCGCAAACATGACGCCTGAGTTCGGCGCAACCATGAGCTTTTTCCCGGTGGATGAAGAAACATTGAGATACTTAAAATTTACAGGCAGATCAGACGAGCTGATTTGTCTCATAGAGTATTATCTCAAGGAACAGAGGATGTTTCGGCCTGACACATCGGAAGTTTCAGATTTTTCCGACACCCTTCACCTGGACATCAGTCAAGTCGAGCCGGCGCTGGCCGGTCCTCGGCGACCCCAGGACAGGATACCGTTGAACCGTGTCAAGCAATCGTTTATGGATGATTTGAGCACCATATACTGCAAGACGGAATCAGGCGCTGTCAGGGATGAAATGTGGGAAGGAGAAGGCGGCGCATTAGTCGATCCCATGAAGTTGAACCAAAAGGTCGTATTTCGGAAACCGTCTCATGAAGAAGGCCCTAAGATCAATCGGCCATACCTGAGTTTTACTTTGGATCATGGATCTGTGGTGATCGCTGCTATCACAAGCTGCACAAACACCTCCAATCCCTCTGCTTTGATTGGAGCGGGGCTTATGGCCAAGAAAGCTGTTGAATCGGGCCTTCAGGTCAGGCCATGGGTCAAAACCAGTTTGGCTCCGGGTTCAAAAGTTGTAACAGAGTATTTGGATGATTCAGGACTTTTACCATATTTAAAAGCCCTTCGTTTTCATCCGGTTGCATTTGGATGCACTACCTGTATCGGAAACAGCGGTTCCCTATGCTCAGATGTTGCAAAGCTCGTTCAGAAAACCGATCTTGTAGTAGCATCGGTGCTAAGCGGTAACCGAAATTTTGAAGGGCGAATCAATCCATTGACCCGTGCAAACTACCTGGCATCTCCAATGCTTGTCGTTGCCTATGCACTGGCAGGTACAGTCAACATTGACATGGAAAAAGAACCCCTCGGACATAATCCCAATAACGAGCCTGTCTTTTTAAGAGATATATGGCCGACACAGGAAGAAATTAAGCAGATGATGAAATTTCTATCGCCGTCTATGTTTGAAAAACAATATCGTAATGTTTTTGACGGGGATGATAACTGGAAGGAACTGCCGGTCAAAGCGGGCGACCGGTATGCATGGGAAGAAACATCGACCTATATTAAAGAACCACCCTTTTTGCAGAATATGACGTTAAAAATTCCGGACATTGATGATATTAAATCAGCACGAATACTGGTATTGTTGGGAGACTCAATTACTACGGATCATATTTCACCGGCAGGTGCTATCCCCGGCAACAGCCCGGCTGGTGAGTATTTAATTGAGAATAACATAGAGGAAGAGGATTTTAACTCATATGGATCACGTCGAGGAAATCATAATGTTATGATGAGAGGTACCTTTGGAAATGTCAGGCTTAAAAACCAAATGGTCCCTGACAAAGAAGGGGGGTGGACAAAGCATTTCCCCACTAAAGACACGCTTTCCATATACCATGCAGCCATGAGATATAAGGATGAAAATATACCGCTTGTTATAATCGCCGGCAAGGAATACGGCACCGGCAGTTCAAGGGATTGGGCGGCAAAAGGAACCCTTTTGCTTGGTGTAAGGGCAGTGATTGCTGAAAGCTTTGAGCGGATTCATCGGAGTAATTTAATGGCCATGGGTGTTCTGCCACTCCAGTTCGAAGAGGGTCAGAATGCTAAGACACTGGGTTTAAATGGTGATGAAGTACTTGATATTGAAGACATCAGCAAGGGACTGTCTCCCAATCAGATTTTAACCATTAATGCCTGCAAGAAAGAGGAACAGCACATAAAGTTTATGGTTAAAACCAGGATCGATTCCATTGCTGAGGTTGAGTATTATCGTCATGAAGGGATTTTACCGTATATTATTCGCCAAATGCTCAATTAATTTTTTTCATGACCCATTTAAATATGTTATGCGCATTATATGGCTTTATTACTTTTTTCAAGATCGCCACCGGTATTTCAGCACGGGCTGCACTTTTATGCCCACCGGCACTTCCCATATCTCCGAAACTTTCCGATGATATCTTCCCGGCGTTTTTCCTTATGCCGTCATTTCTGAAAATTATAATAAGGGTCTCATCATATATTCCTGAAACTATGCTCCATTGAACCGATTCAACCCTCATAAAAAAATCGGCTATATTGACACAAATATCGGGATTCTCAATTATCCCTATATGTGTAAAGAGTTTTCCTTTTCGCATGCTTTTTCCTGCAAATGCTTTTTTATAGTATTTAAGGTTAGCGAATCTGACTTCGGACTGCTCGATCTTTCTTGCAAGATGCAGATTTGCATGTCTGAAAAGAAATTGAAATGCATGCATATCCTCAATGATCGCTTTTCTTTCAAAATTACATGTGTCTGTTTTAATAGCATGAAAAAGTCCTGTTGCCAGCTTGATGGAAGGTTTTATCCTGGCAGACCTCAGATATTCGGTTAATATACTGGCAGTTGCTCCGTATCCAGGCCTTATGTCTGAATATGAGGCAGCATATCCGGTGTCCGGATGATGGTCTACCACCACGTCATACTTGAATTTCGTGAAAGAATCATGGTGGTTCGGCTGAGAATCCAGAATCACAAAACGATCGTAATGATCAATGTTGATATCATTTACATGGACCATTTTGATATTAAGAAGGCGAATCATTGCAATATTGTCAGGACGGGCCACAATATTAATATTTGATATTGTAACAGAGGAGACTTTTCTCCATAAAAGCCTTTTTGCCGCCAGAGCGCTTGCCATTGAATCAGGATCAGCATTGATTAATATAAGAACATTGTCACCTTCGCTGAAAACTTTGTATAAGGCCTGTAGTTTTTCTGTTCTTGTATCTTTCATTTATTATTTACTTGTCTGCTTGCTTTTCAATTGATTAAATTATGAAGCGCATCTTTGACTTCATGATACTGAAATACGAATCCTGCATCCAATAGCCTTCTCGGAAATACCCGTTGACTTCCAAGCAGGGATGAACCGAGTTCACCCATGAGCATCCGGAGGATAAATGCCGGAGTGCGCAGGAATGACGAACGGTGTAGAGCGTTGCCAAGGGCTTTTGCAAAATTCCGTTGCCGGACAGGACAGGGAGCACAAAAATTCATTGGCCCGTTTGCTTCCCGGTTTCCAATTAAAAAATGGATGGCTGAAATTAAGTCGTCCATATGAATCCATGGAAACCATTGCATGCCATTTCCAAGAGGACCACCGGCAAAACACTTGAAGGCAGGAATCATTTTGGCAAGTGCCCCCCCATTTTTTCCCAGCACGACTCCAAAACGCATGATCACAACCCGAGCCCCTTTTTCTTCAGCATGGAACGCTTCCTTTTCCCAGTCTGTACATAAACGTGCAAGGAAATCGTCTCCAGAACCGGCGGTCTCATCAAGCTTTTCGTCGCCCCGGCTTCCATAGTAACCGGCTGCGGAAGTGCTAAGGAATATTACGTTCCGTTTTCCCGGCAGAGCATTCACAATATTGCGGGTTGTCAGTACGCGACTGTCATACATCAAAGACTTGTATTTTTTTGTCCAAAAACGAAAAATATTTCTGCCGGCCAGGTTTATCACAGCATCCATATCCTGCAGAGAATCCTGCCACTTGCCTTCCCGGCTGGTATCCTCAGAAATAAACATGAAACATTCCCTGCCTTCAAACGGATGTGATTCGGAAGTTCCTATAGCTGTGACATGATGACCTTGATTCAAAAAGTATTCGGACAGATATGTTCCAACAAAACCTGTTCCCCCTGAAACAAATATATTCACTTTTGAATCCTCTTTTTAGTTATCCAGAGCGGTTTGAGGTTTTATTTCTTTTGCCTCGATACCGGATAAGGCCCTCCTGGGACGTGGATGCGACCAGTCGGCCATGGATTGAGTAATGTTGCCATGTTCCACAGTTGACCTCCTTTATCGGTTGGATGCGATAATGAAAGAACTGTATCAAAAAAGAGCAAATTGTCACGCTTTTTCTGAAATTGTGCACCAAGAAAGGGGCGAACGTGTCCCTCGACCAGTTCTGCGACCCTGATTTCCGGATCTGATTCAGGATGAAAAGTAAAGAAAATGCGATGATCATTGACTCAAGAATAATTGTCGCTTAACAAATATTCAAACGCGATATTTAATTTCTCCTTTGTGTTTATCAACCTGAAAAAAATTATATGGTCTAATCCTTACTTTTTGGAGGATTTTCAACAATTCGTTGAATTGCTTATTATATTTGATATAGTAGCTAAAAAATGTGGATTTTTATTCAATTCGAGAAATTATATTTAATAATAAAGTTAGGCCAACTAAAAGGGAGAAAATAATGAAAAAAACAATTCTCATCACATTATCGATATTATTCATTGCAATCCCTGTAAAGGCAGCAGATGGGGTGGTTATACAAAACTGGCAGTCCGTAATAAAAATCGGTTTTCACATGTGAAAGGAATGCCCTTTCTTTAAACCGTACCGGGCTTAGATATGGTTTCAAACATCGACCGATCCACAGAAAAAAAAACGTCTGTTATCATCTTTCTCAAAGCACCCATCAAGGGTTTTGTAAAGACACGCCTTGCATGTAAGATAGGTGAAGCGGCAGCGCTAAAAATTTATAGCCTTTTCGTGATGAACACGCTTGAAATGCTTGCTAAAACAGGCTATACGGTTCGGCCATATTTTTATCCGGCCGATGAAAAAGAAAAAACCCAGGAGTTGTTGGGACATCACATTCAACTGTTCCCACAGGAAGGAAACCATTTAGGCGAGAGAATGAAAAACGCAATTAATGATACGCTTGCTGAGGGCTTTGATAAAGCTATTCTGGTAGGAATAGATATTCCCGACCTTAATCCGGAAATTATAAACAATGCCGTCCTGGGTTTAAATGAGTGCCCGGCAGTTATCGGCCCTAGTATGGACGGGGGCTATTATTTAATCGGCTTTAACTCTTCAGGCTTCTTACCGGATGTTTTTAACAATATACCCTGGGGGACAAATGAGGTATTTTCAAAAACAATGAACTGTTTTGCAGAAAAAAGCTTGCGTATACATATTCTAACTAAATGTCGTGACATAGATACATATAAAGATTTAAATGAGTTTTTATTTGATAAAAAATCGGCTGCGAATGATTACCATGATATCCTCGCCAAATTTTTAAAGTGAGCCGGATGCCTCCAATACTCTCAATTATCATACCGGTCTTCAGAGAAGCGGCAATAATCAATACTGCTCTTTGTAACCTGAAATCTGTTAAGTCTGAAGTGCCGGTGGAAATTATCGTTGTTGACGGCGATCCCGGAAAAAGCACGATTAATGCCATACAATGTGACGGCATACAAAAAATAGTCGGGCCGAAAGGACGAGGGCCCCAGATGAATACCGGTGCGCGGGAAGCGAAAAGTAATATACTTTTATTCCTTCATGTGGATACGATCCTGCCTGCAAACGCTGTAAAAATTATTATTTCAGCTTGCTCAAATGAAACTATTATGGGCGGTGCATTTAGCCTTGGAATAGCCTCTGCAAAACCCATATACCGGTGGATAGAAAAACTCGTGTCCATTCGCTCGCGTATCACCCGCATTCCATACGGCGACCAGGCCATCTTTATTAAAAATGAATTCTTTCAAGCTATGGGAGGATTCAAAAACATACCGACAATGGAAGATGTTGAGTTAATGAGGCGGATTAGAAGAAAAGGAAAAAAAATAATGCTAATTCCTGAGCCTGTTAAAACATCTGCCAGGCGATGGGAAGAAGAAGGTGTATTGTATTGCACTGCGAGGAACTTTGTTCTCACATGCCTCTTTTATTTAGGCGTGAATCCCGAAACATTAAAAAAATACTACCCTTGAATTATAATGGCACTTTATGAGACAGATATGTCTTAAACATTGGTTGTGGGAGTTACCGTTCAGGTATTAAATAGTTTCGACAACGTAAAAATATTGCTAAAAACTGTTGAATAGTCAACAATGAATTCTATAGTCCAAATCCGTAATGGCGAAACAGCCAATATAAAAAATGTGTGGCACGATTTTTGATATGTTTGATATTATAGTTGATAGCTTGATAGATAGATAAAATATACGGATACAATCAGCTGAAAAAGACATGTGCGGACTATTTACACATATAAACAAGAAAGGATCAGCAATCATGACTGAAAAATATATACAATTATACTCTCTGACAACTTGCGGTCACTGCAAAATGACTAAAAAGCTTTTAAAAGAATGTCAGGCTGAATTCAATTTTACGGATGTGGACGCCCTCTCAAAAGAGGACAGAAAAGCCGTACTCGAGAAAATAAAAAAAATCAATCCAAGATGCTCTTTCCCGACACTGGTTATCGGAGACAAGGTAATTGTCGGGTTCAAAGAACATGAAATTAGGGAGGCACTCGATATATGACCGAAGTTGAAAAGCTTTATGAAAATTTGAAAAAGCTACAGGAACCTAAAGGCTATTATTTTAGCAATGACCAAAAAACAGTTTTTGAACTTTTGGAAGGTCTCATAACTAATAAAGAAAGATACGGGTATATGGCTTGTCCTTGCAGACTCGCATCAGGAGAAAGGGATAATGACAAGGATATTATATGCCCTTGTATATATCGCAAACCTGATGTTGAAGAGTACGGAAGCTGCTATTGCAGCCTTTATGTGTCAAAAGAGTGGAATGAAGGAAAAATAGGAAAAGAATATGTGCCGGAGCGAAGACCCCCGGAAAAAACCTTTTTTTAATTGGAGGTATAAAAATGGAAAAAAAACTTCGACAGGTGTGTGAATGTACAAAGTGTGGAAATGAAGCAGAAATGGAAATCGAATGTTCCTGGGTTGAATTTGAGGATGCTGAAAAAGCAAAGAAAAAAGATCAAAAAGCAGACATCAAGGTTAAAGGTACAGGGACCTGCACAAGTTGCGGTGGTGAAGCAGATATGTGGATTGATTTATAGGCGTTTTAGCAAGTTGAATCCTGTGCTGGTAACTTTTCAACAACCCTAGGCCAAGGATATCTCATTTATAAATATCTGAAACTTGCTTTGCTCAAACAGTCACCTATTTATAAATGAGACATCCTTGCCCTTCCATGTT
>CAZTYY010000091.1:0-12216 GCA_964617785.1 uncultured Desulfobacterales bacterium
AGTTTCAGATATTTATAAATGAGATATCCTTGGCCCGGGGTTATTGAGAAGTTACTTCTTAGATTCTTAAATGCACGTATCAAGCGGATAAATAAATATGAAAAAAAAGAAAAGATGCCGGGCTTATTTGACCTTTTTATTCATCTTTTTGATACCAATATTGACCGCTGCGGATCAAAAGCTTGAAGACCAACAGTTTAAGGAATGGATGAATAGTGAAAAAACTTCCTTTAAAAAATTTATGGATAAACGGGATACCGAATTTGTTAAATTTCTGGATGCGAATTGGCAGGAATTCCGTATCTCTTCAGGCCTTGTCAACGACAAGGCGCCAAAGCCCAAATCGATACCGATAGCACCAAAACAGCCGTTGAAAGCGCCAAAGCCTCCTGAACCCGCACTTGAGCCCAAAACTGATAAAACTATTTCAATACCTGACCATAAGCCGCAGGCAACGGACGTCAAGCCACCTGTTGTTCAGATTAAACCCCTGCCCACACCGGATGACATTAAAAAGGATTTCAAATGTATTGAATTCCTTTTCCTTGAGACACCTGTAAATCTTTGTTTTGATCCGGATTTTCAGATAAAGCCGGTAATGCAATTTAATAAAAAAACCATCAGCAAATTCTGGCAAAACATGAGCCTTACGGATCACAAGGGTTTTGTTCAGCATGTTTTAAAACTTAAAAAAGAAATGAAACTAAATGATTGGGGATTTCATTTTCTTCTATATAAAAGCGGTGAGAAAATATATGATGGAAACCGAAATATGTCTCTCTTTTTTGTATGGTTTATATCTTCAAAAGCAGGTTATGAGTCCCGGGTGGGATATAAAAGCGATCAGATTTATCTGTTGATGCCATCACAAAACACGCTGTACAGCATTCCATTTCTTACCATTAAAGGTAAGCGGTATTATGCGCAGTATTTTGATCAGGAGCCGGTTAAATTCAAAAAAATATTTTCATATAAAGGCGAATACCCGGGAGCCGACAGACTGATGGATCATAGTCTCAAAGATTCACCACTTATTGCAATGTCGTCAGAAAAGAGAAATGTCCGATTTCGCTGCAATGGAAAGGACTATTCTTTTTCGATTTATTTTAATCGAAATCTTATTCATTTCTACAGGTACTATCCCCAGACAGAGCTTAAATTGTATTTTGCGGCAGCCATGCCAAAAGAAACAGAGGCTGCTATTCTAAATAATCTAAAGCCTGCGATTAATGGCCTGTCTGAAAAAGAGGCCGCAGATGTTTTGCTCAGATTTGCTCAGACGGTATTTGCGTATAAGACCGACACGGACCAGTTTGGGCGGGAGAAGTTCATGTTTCCTGCCGAAACCATCAGCTACCCTTATTCAGACTGTGAAGACCGTTCTTTTTTATTTGCGTGGCTTGTGGAAAACTTGCTGGGTCTTGAAACCGTAGGGCTCGATTACCCCGGCCATGTTGCTACGGGTGTAAAATTTAATTCAGATATTGATGGGGATTACGTTATTTGGGAAGAAACAAAATATACGGTATGCGACCCTACATATATTAATGCTGAAGCCGGTATGGCCATGCCTGATTTTAAAAAAATAAAGCCTGAAATTATTAAAAAAGGAGGATGAAATTATGAAAAAATTATTTGTACTATTGACTGTTCTTGTTTTTGCCCTGGTTTTCATAGGTGGATGTGCATCAACGCCTTCCACCGTGGATGAGTACGAAGATGCACCTTCATGGGTTCTTGACGGTGGTGCCTCTGTAGAAGAGGGCAGCGCTGCAGTTGGTTCTGCAAAGATCAGTAAAGCCGGCATGAACTTTACGAGAACCGAAGCCCTTGCATATGCCAGGGATGAACTTGCAAAACAGCTTGGTGTAAAAGTAAAAAATATGGTTAAAAACTTTACTCAGTCGACAGGTATTGGTGATGATGAAACAGTCGACAAGGTTTCATCACAGGTTTCAACACAGGTTACCAACGAAACCATTAGCGGCTCTAGACAGAAAGATATCTGGATTTCTCCCAGCAAAGATCTTTATGTTCTTGTCTACATAGATAGCGAGATATTAAAAGCTTCCGTAAAAAATTCGGTGCAAACCAGTATGAAAAATGAAGCTGCTCTTTGGCAGCAGTTCCAGGCAAAAAAAGCTTATGACGACCTTGACAAAGAAATTGAAAAAGAGTTCGGCGCATATAAAAATCAGTAAGTAAAAATTGTGGCCCTTTGAGTTCTGATAGTATTCAGTCTCAGGGGGCCATAAGTTTACAGCCCTGCTGAGAAATTTGAAATGGCTTCTAAACTGATTGTACAATGAGTTGTTAATCCACGGTTTGGTCTGTTTCCAAAAGACGGCTTGCCAATTCTTTATCCCTTTCAATATTCCACTTGACCCAGTCAGTTTCCAGATCTTTTTTTTTATCGAATTTTTTATACCTTACGTAGTATCCGCTCATTTTTTTAAAATCTTCCATGTCGCTGTTCACTGATTCATTGAATGACTGCATCTGCTCTTGATTATATTGTTCAAATGAATCCATTTTTTCATTGATAAAATCATTAAACTCCCTTTTTTGCGTTTTTATATATTTCATGAAATCACGAACCAGTATCAACTCTTCACCCTTGTGAATGAAAAAGCTTTCATCATGTTTTGTTTGATTGTCGTTTGAAATCGGGTTGACTTTAATGGTGCCTTTATAACACCTGTAGGTTGTCTGGTTGTTATTGCAGGATAACCGGTAAACAGTGCCGCGGATTGAGCATGCACTTGAAGGCGTTTCAATCTCAATAGCACTCTTGGTTTCAGGAAGAAGATGCGCCAGCCAGATATCGCCATCTTCTATTTTTACCTTATCAATCCCATTAATATTTTCTTTTATTTCAATACTGGTATTTTCGTCTATTCTGACAATGCTTTTTCCCCTAAAGCTTATTTCACATCTTGACTGACCCGCAGTCTCAAGTCTTTGGGCATCATGAATATGTATGCCGTTTTTAAGTTCATCCCATTTTATTCCATCCTTCTCTTTTATGCGGGCTTTTCCGGAAAGGTATGCGACTTTGCCCAATATGGCACTTTCACTACCGGCAGCCAAAACCGATAGAGAAATAAATAGCATCAGGAAGATGGTTTTTTTTGAGTTTAGCCGGCTCATAATTAAAAGGACACTATCACGTTTTTTTTATAGGGACAAATGAAATTGATTGTTGTTCACAGCTTAAAGAAAAAACAGCAAGTATAGTGATTGTCAGAAATATATTCATATCTGATCGTTTTCTATTAAGGCATGGACAACCGTAAATTTATCTATTATATAATTCAAATGAAACGAATAAATGTATTGGTGTTGGAGAATTCCGGACTATAATATCCACAGGCTATCTTGTCAGTATTTATAATTAAAGCAGGTTGCGGGGATTAAAGAGAATGAAAAAACTTATTTTGACTGTGCTTTTTATTTTAATTTCAGCAGGCATATCCTTTTCCGGCAATAAGACTGCCCCACAGAAAGAACCGGTCAAGATTAAGATCGCAACCATTGCCCCTTCAGGGTCATACGATAAACTTAAGGAGTTAATCCTTGAGAAAACCGGAAACCAGGTTGATTTGAAGTTTTATTATGGGGGAATTCAAGGAGATGCCAAAGATGTGCTGAGAAAAATCCGATTCAAGCAGCTTCATGGCGCAACTTTATCCGGTTACGGCCTTGGTCAGATTGTTCCTGAATCCAGGATTACGAATATTCCTTATGTATTCAGGAATTACGGTGAAATTGAATATGTCCGCGGCCACCTGGAAGAATACCTGAACAAAGAATTTGAAAAGAAAGGTTTTATTGTGCTTGGCTGGTATGACCTCGGCTTTATTTATACATTTTCCAAGGTGCCGATAACATCCCTTGAGGTTGCCCGTCAGCAGAAGTTCTGGGTGCCTGAGAATGATGTTGTAGCTAATACACTATGTGAAGTTCTGGAGATTTCTCCGATTTCTCTTTCCATTACGGATGTCATGACGTCTCTTTCAACAAGGCTAATAGATGCTGCCAGTGCTCCGCCCCTTGCTGCAGTTGCACTCCGCTGGTATACCCGCTTTAAGTATATGTCTGAATATCCCATGGGAAATGTTGTAAGTGCGCTGGTTGTTACAAAACAGCAGTGGAATAAAATACCGCCCGAGGATCGGAAGGTGGTCATGGAGACTTCAAGTGACTTTTTTGAAAAGGCAAAGAAAGTGATCCGCGAAAAAAACAAGAAGTCCATTCAACTTCTCAAAAAAGCAGGCATCCAGGTGGTCGGTATCGACAGAGAGGAAAACAAAAAATTTATCCAGATGACTGCAAAGAAAACCAGCGATGCGCTTGTGGGGAAGATGTTTTCACAAGAACTCCTTGACCGGACAATGGCTCTTCTTAATAAATATCGGGAGATGCATCCGGACAGCAGTATTGAGAGAATTACAGGCGATGCCGTACAATCGCCTTGATGGCCATTCAATGATTGATGGCTTCGTAAAAAGTCATAAAACACATTAATTTGCTTTGGCCACTTTAATTTTTGGTACAATACCCGAAAGATGATCTCAGGTTTTTAATGGATGATGTCTGGTTTATTATTCAGTCTGCCATGCCGACAAAATAAATTGTAAAGGCCAAAAATCCTATTTTTTCAGCCTGGGAATTATTTTTTCTGATTTGTCAATCAACCTTTCCGGTAGTCCAAGTATTCTGATGAGTGTTTCGGAGACCGGTTGCGATAGTGTGTTAGAAGGCGCAAGGTCAATTTTAGGTTCATTAATATCGCCGGTTGCACTGAAGTTGATTACAATCAGTTTTTTGTCTTTTCCGGTAAGGACCCATCCGATTACAGGTATTGCGCTTACCGCACGGTCAAGCGTTTCAAGGGGTTGTACACCGATTGTTGAATCAATGATCTTTGATTCGATATTATAGTTACCAACAGCTGAGAATTGGAGTGAATTGCTGTCAAGGTGGAAATCATCGAATGTCATCATGTTGTTTTTAATATCAAAACTTGAAAAGATTTTGTTATAAGAAAAGCGTTTTTCGGCAAGGTCAAAATTGCGTGATTTAATTATTTTATAAAAATTAAGTGCGCCGAAAAGCCTGGTCATCAATGATGATTTAAGCATGTGACCATCCCTGGCAGAAAAAGTCAGATCGCCGTTGATGTTGTTTGTCGTGCCGTGGATACGCCCTTTCAGACGCAAGTATCCGTCTAACAGAAATTTGTTCGAGTAAATGGCTGAAAAAAAATTTTCAAGCCCTTTGTTCCTAAGGTCGATATTGACATCAAAGCGCCCTTCTCTATTTTTGGCAAACTCTGCCTGACCTTTTAATGAGCCATAATCTCCACCACAGTTTATGTCATTCAGCAGGAGGCCCCCTTTTTTAAGATCAGCTTTCATATCAGCCTTTTCAAAGGGAAAGCCCAAAAGGTTGAGATTCGATATTCTGATGTCTGCTTTTCCTTTGAGTGATTCGGGTAATTGGATACTGGATGATTCTTTTGGGTTAATTTCAAAATTATCCACATCAAGATTACCGATGAAATAATTTTTATTCCCAAGTTCAAGCTTCCCTGAAAGCTTAATTTTGGTGTCTATATCACGGATAATGCTGAAGTTTTTTGTGGAAAGAATGGACCTGCTGATAGTAATTGGGCCGTTAAGTACCATAATACTGTTGTTGTAGAAAACAGACATGTCAAAAAGCTTCACACTGCCGGATGTCGGCAGACCTTCTCCCCATGCAAGGATCATATCTATCCCGCCCATCAAAGGCCTTTCTGATGCAGCGCCGGCAAATCTGTCTGCCTGATAAGCATGTACTGTCCCCTTCATTTTCATGCTGCCGCCGATTTTTTTCAGGTTCAGTTGAAGATTAAGGCGGGCAGATCCCATAGGGAGTTTTATATCAGTCATACTTAACATCGACTCAGGCCATAGCATGCCTTTTAACTTGCCACTGCCGTTGATGCAATCGCCGAACGGTATGTAATTTCTGCCGCCGAGTTCAAATCCCTTTGCTAAAACATTGATATTGCCATAAAAGTCAGGGCCTTTTCCTTTTCCTTTCATGATTATTGATGATCCGTTGTTTAAGCGAAAGCCGTTCAGATTTTGTGGCCCATCGGTTGTTAAGGTGAAATCGTATGCCTGCTGTCTTAGCGGGTCTGAAAGCTCGATTACAAGATTGTTGATGGGAAGCGAGTTGAATTTTCCGGACAAATTAATGGCAAAGGGTAAACCAAACTCACCTGCTGAAGCAGAGCCTGAAATATCTTCAAGGCTGAAATCAGACCATGAAAATGAGCAGTCATTAAGATGTATGGTACCCATAACTTCCGGAAGCGTTCCGGAAAAGCCTTCTTTGTAAGAAACCTTTGCTTTTATAGAGCCTTTTGTTATGTTTGAAAGAGGTGCCAAAAGGTCAAAGGCGTCCCTCGGTTCCATGGCAGCGCGCCACATTTGAGCAAAATCTTTGACTTTTGCCTCTAAATCCGTATTTACGATAAGTCTCAGGCCGTCGGCTGCTATATCCGGAAAAATGAGATCCACGGATTTGATAGAGGAGTCACCCGCAATACCTGAGATATTTTTAAAAGACAGGTTTCCCTTCTCATAGAAAACCGTACCCGTAAGATCTGTAATTCGGTCAGGGCTGTGGCCTGCCCCATAACTCATGCCATCCAGAATTCCTTTGATATACAGATTTTTATGAAAGCTGCCGGCGTTTGCAAAACCTCCAAGCCGGCCGTTATATTCAAGCGAGGCGAGTTCTATGTTTCCGTTTCTGATCTGTTCCAGCAACAGCAGGTTAAGCCATTCAGGAAACAGGTCAGGCGGAAGGTATTCAGTCATCGTTTTAAAGTCAAACGTGTCTGAACCCAATTTGATGTTGAGCAGCGCATCCCCTATAGTATCTCCCTGCGACAAATTGAGATTTCCTATTCCGAACAGATGGAATCCATTTGTTTTCAGGTTTATTTCCCTGAATTTAATAAAATCGTCGGTTCCGCTGGAATCTATCGTCAACACAGCCTGTTGGATTGTTTTGCCATTCCCAGGAAGATCGATATTGTTAGCGGATATTAAGAGTGATAAGTTATGTCCATTATCTTGCTTTTCAAAATCGGCTTTAATATCAGCGGTTCCGTTTATATCGCATTCCAGTTTTTCGAGATTCAGGTTCAGAAATTCAACTCGACTTTTCCATTTACCGTCAATGTTCCTGGCAGAAATGCTTGCCCGGCCGTCCAGAATAACACTTTCAAGATTGATGCTGTCGGTGCTGATGTGTCCGTTAATCTGGTTTAAAAGAAATGTTTTCCCCTGATAAAAGGCTTTAATTGAACCGTTTTCGATTCCTGCTGACGAAAGAAGCGTTAAATCAACGGACCCCTCTTCCATAAACGGTTCAAGATAAACAGCCATTTCAGGCTTCTCAAACTGCAGGTCCAGGGCATGCAACCCTCCGGTCAATATTTTTAGGGGAGAGAATACAGCTTCCAGTTTTTTAACGTCAATCTGCATGACTTCAGGACTGCCCATGCTTAAATCTTTTATGGTAACTAAAAGACCGTTTCTGAACTGGAGGCGCGCATCACCTATGGAAACCGTTTCGTCCATGTATTTATGAAGCGCATATTCTAAAAATGCTTTGAATTTTTTGGGATTTAAAGCAAAGTGCGTTCCTAAAAGAACCATACTGCCGGACAGCACAAAGAGAATGGAGACTGAAATTATAATGGCTTTACGCTTAATTTTTTTCACTTTTTACTGATTCCCGAAACCGTTTTGTCCCCCACAGTCAGGGCATTCCCATGTAATACCGTTGCAGGACATGCCCCAGAAATTTTCTTCCATGCACTTCTGACAGATACTGAATCCACATCTGCATTTCCAGCAAAAAGGCGCTTTCTTATTGCAGCAGACGCATATTCGTTCCCTGGCCCTAAGGCGTTTTTCCCTGTACGATGAGCTTCTATTGCTGCCCATGTTATTTTCCTGGCCTTGTTGTTTACATATATCCATGATATGTGCAAAAGAATCTTTTACAATATTTGAATTTTCCGTCAACAACTTAAATATTTCCCGAGAGGTTATTTATGACAGAAGGCTTATTGGCAGGTGTCTCAAGGGATGATGCATTGGATCTTTTGAAAATGCATCTGAAAAATGAAAAGCTCGTTTCCCACTGCATTGCATCAGAGGCAATCATGCGTGCCATGGCCAA
The DNA here is from genome assembly GCA_964617785.1 of uncultured Desulfobacterales bacterium. Classification (GTDB taxonomy): domain Bacteria; phylum Desulfobacterota; class Desulfobacteria; order Desulfobacterales; family SURF-7; genus JAFDJC01. The sequence goes on from CAZTYY010000091.1 coordinate 8,251, forward strand.
CAAGTTTGACAAGGATGAAGAGGTCTGGGGAATCGCCGGGCTTCTTCATGATATCGACTATGAAATAACGAACGAAGACCCTGGCCGTCATGGGGCCAAAGCAGCTGAAATACTTTTATCAAAGGGCGTATCAAAAGATATCGTTGAGGCTATCAGAAACCACAATGCTGAAGGGCTGGGTCTTGAGCGGTCTACGTTATTTGATCATGCACTGACATGTTCTGAGACCATAACAGGTCTTATTGTGGCAACAGCACTGGTTTATCCGGATAAAAAAATTGCCTCCGTAAAGCCAAAATCGGTAACCAAAAGGATGAAAACCAGACATTTTGCACGTGCGGTAAGCCGGGAGCGGATACTGGAGTGTGAAAAAATAGATATGGTGCTAAACGAATTTGTTGAATTGAGCCTTGGGGCAATGGCGGAGATTGCAGAAGAAATTGGACTTTAAGGGCAGTTTTTAAAAAAATAAAAAGGGTTGAATGAAAAAAACATTATATCTTGTTGATGGCAGTGCGTATATTTACAGGGCCTATCATGCCATCAGGAACCTGTCGAATTCCGAGGGTCTGCCGACAAATGCCGCTTTTGGTTTTACCAAGATGATCATGAAGCTCATGGATGAAAAAAAGCCGGAATTCCTTGCCGTCATGTTTGACGTTAAAGGACCGACGTTTCGGCATGAACTTTATAAAGATTACAAGGCGAACCGCCCTCCCATGCCTGACGACCTGGCTGTACAGGTGCCGACAATAAAGGATATAGTTCGTGGATTTAACCTTAAGATTTTTGAAAAACAGGGTTTTGAGGCAGATGATCTGATCGGTACCCTTTCCCTTCTTGCCGAAAATGCCGGTTTTTCAGTCGTCATGGTGACAGGCGACAAGGATTTCCTGCAGCTTGTAACAGATGATGCGATTATCTGGGATCCCATGAAAAATGTCATAATGGATAAAAGTACTGTTAAGGAAAAGTTAGGTGTTGAGCCGGAACAGGTTATCGATATAATGGGGCTTTCGGGCGATACAGCCGATAATATTCCCGGAGTTCCAGGTGTCGGACCAAAGACTGCGGCATCCCTTGTCCGGGAGTTCGGCAGTATGGAGAACCTGTATGAACATGTTGGAACCATTACAAAGAAAAAGCAAAAAGAAAACCTGTTAGAGTACAGGGATCAGGCCTTTTTAAGCAGGAAACTGGTTACGATAAACAAGAACATCCCCATTGATTTTGACCCTGATGTATTAAAGGTCCAACAGCCTGATGAACAGGCCCTGTTCGACATTTTTAAAAAACTTGAATTCAGACAGCTTCAAAAAAACTTTAGCATAAAAAATAACCTGTCTGAAAAAAACTATAAAGCAATTCTGGATATGGAAGCGCTTAAAGACCTTGTTCGATACCTTGAAAAGACAGGGCTGTTTGCATTTGATACCGAGACAACCTCCAAAAAGCCTGTTGAGGCGGAGCTGGTAGGTTTATCCTTTTCATGTAAAAAGGACGAGGCATTCTATATACCTGTGGGACACGCCGACCCGGGAGAATCGGGGCAACTCGACTGTCGTACTGTCCTTGATACACTGACGCCTGTTTTGACCAATCCTGATATCGGCAAGGTAGGACAGAATATCAAGTATGACTGGATAGTACTGCTCAGATACGGCATTGATTTAAAGGGTATTATTTTTGACACGATGCTGGCGTCATATCTTTTAAATCCCTCAAGGCGCATACACAGTCTTGATCAGATTGCACTTAATCTTCTTGATCATCAAATGATTTCATATAAAGAGGTTACGGAAAATGTTCAGAAAGGAGAGGGGTTTAGGAAAGTTTTGCTTTCAAAGGCGGTCCCCTATGCCTGTGAAGATGCTGATATAACCCTTGCTGCCTATCATGTACTGCTTCCGATGATCGAAAAGGCAGGCCTAAAAGAACTGCTGGATACAGTTGAGATGCCTCTTGTGCCGGTTCTCATGAGTATGGAAATGAGAGGTATTTGTATCGATACTGAAAAACTTCAGGAGCTTTCAATATCTTTTGAAAAAAGACTCAGGCAAATCGAAAAGAGTATATATGTTTTTGCCGGAGAAGAGTTCAATATTAAATCCTCCCAGCAGCTTGGCAGAATTCTTTTTGAAAAGCTGGAGCTGCCTGTTGTAAAAAAAACCAAAAAAAAGACCGGATATTCCACGGATGTAGATGTCCTGACACAGCTTTCGGACAAGCATGAATTGCCTGAGCTTGTATTACAGCACAGAACACTTTCAAAGCTGAAATCGACTTATACAGATGCCCTGCTCGGCCTTGTGTCCAATGAGACCGGAAGGATTCATACATCATACAATCAGACGGTAACGGCCACCGGCAGACTCAGCAGTTCGGACCCTAACCTCCAGAATATTCCCATCAGGGGAGAGGAGGGACGGGAGATTCGAAAGGCGTTTGTACCTAAAAAAGGCTGGCATTTTGTTTCCGCGGATTATTCTCAGATTGAACTGCGTATCCTTGCCCACTGTTCAGAAGATCCAATACTGATAAAGGCATTTGTCAATGATGAAGATATTCATACGCGAACCGCTGCAGAAGTGTTTCAGTATATTCCGTCTCTTATCACGCCTGAAGTAAGACAGCAGGCCAAGGCGATAAATTTTGGCATTATTTATGGCATGAGTCCTTTTGGATTATCCAAGGTATTGAAAATAAGCCAAAAAATGGCAAAAAACTATATAGACGGGTACTTTGCCAGATATCAAGGTGTAAAGAGGTTTATCGACAGAACTATTGCAAAGACGGTTGAAACAAAACAGTCAAGCACGCTGCTCAATCGTATTCGTCCATTACCGGATATCAGCAGTTCTAACCGAAATCTGCGTCAGTTCGCAGAACGTATTGCAATCAATACGCCGATTCAGGGCAGCGCTGCCGACCTGATAAAAATTGCAATGATTAAAGTTGATGAAGCATTTCTTGAAAGAGATCTAAAAGCAGCAATGCTTCTTTCAGTGCATGATGAACTTGTTTTTGAAGTGCCGTCTGATGAACTTGAAACTGTAATGATGCTTGTCAGAAAAATAATGGAGGAGGCATGGGATCTGAGGGTCCCCCTGAAAGTTAACATAGCATGCGGAAAAAACTGGTCTGAGGCGCACTGATTTAGCTTGACCGATTTTCACTGCTTTGTGACGAAGAAGGTTGCTGTACGCCTTTCACACAATCGTTGACGGTATTGAAAATGTTTTTGAATGATTCATCAAAGCTGGTAGGGCTGACCCTGCCGACTTCAATAAATTTGACAACGATTTCTTTGGCGGTTCTTAAGATATGTTCATCTATGGATGATGCCATTGGAAAGTCCTTTAAGTTAGAATAATAAATTTCCTTAAAAATTTAGGTTGAAAAACGATTTATGTCAAGACAGATTATCATAAAAATTTAGGAGGAGTTGTGAATGCAAAAATCATTTGATAAGAATATTCGATATACTATTGAAAGTCCGGATATTGTAAAGGCGGATGTACTCGATCCAGTCGATTATCAGTATCACTTAAAAAGAGATATCGATATTACTATCAGGAACCCGGAATATACGTCGGTCTGCCCCATGACAGGCCTGCCGGATTTTGGATGTATCACTGTATGCTATAGTCCTGATAAAAAGATTGTTGAGTTGAAATCTTTTAAATATTATCTGCTTCAGTATCGAAATGTGGGAATATTCTATGAGCATGTGGTGAACCGGATACTTGATGACCTCGTGTCGATAATTAAACCCAAAAAAATGTCGGTTGAAGGTGAGTTTACTACAAGGGGGGGGGTGACATCCCGGGTTATTGCTGAATATCAGGAGGAGAAAATATCGTAAATGTATATTAACTTAAGTGTTTAAAGTTGATGGCTTCGTAAAAAGTCCAATATCTGCGTTGCGCTGCATCCCTCGTCACTGCGGCGTACGATAAGTACGCC
>CAZTYY010000092.1:0-12209 GCA_964617785.1 uncultured Desulfobacterales bacterium
ATTCCGGTTCCGGAAGAGAGAAATATAAGACATACTGTAAATAATAAAGTTACAAAAATATTGGTAAAAGAACGTTTGCAAGCCGACAACTTAGTCATTTTGGGTCTTCCTTTTTGTATAACGCTATATTTATTAATAAACTTGTGAAAAAGCAAAATCGGTACCAATAGTCAATAAAAATCGGATAATGTTCTAATGCTCTAATTGTTAAGCAAAAAATTATCAAGGTTTTCTATAGGCAGGCAAATAAGAATATGGAAAAAGAGCAGAAATGAGTAATTAACTTCATAGTTTTAAGAGTATGAAGTAATATTTACGAGATAAACGGGAGTTTAATATGTTTCGCTGGAAAATTAACCGGAAAATTTAATAGATGTCTTTGTAGAAAAGGGCACAAGTATCAATAAAAGACTGTTTGATTTTACTTGCCATGTAAAGATACGTCCATTTTGAAGGAAGGGCGATTGGCGAGAAATTGACTTCCATTAAAACTCTGTAAGTTGAACCGTTTTTTAAATAACTGCGATTCAGTATTTTAAAAGGATATTTAACTGCTCCCTGGTAATTCATAACCGTGATATCTTTTGACTTGAAATCAGACAGCTCATTTTTGCTTGATATGGATTTTAAACCATATATAGATAAAACCCTTGAGATGGCATCATGCTTTGCAGCTGAGTCGATGTCATTATTATTGTCTCTGTCGGAATATCCCGCAACCCTGATGATCTCAAAGTTATCAGCCCTGAACTCTTCATCAGATGGAGTCATTTCAAGGTTTGATTTAATGATTGTGCCACCTGAAGATATAACCTGCAATTTTACATAGTACATTGAGGCTGGTTTTGCATTATATCCTGAGGCAGGATGGGGCAATAAGCATAAATAAGACAGACATGATATAATTAAAGCCATTGATTTCATACCTGTGTTTAACAGCAAACTTTATGCCAATATAGATGTAGTGAAAAAACAACATATTATATTGGTATGCCATTGTTTTTTATTCATATGCGGAAAAAAATACCGTCATGAACTGGAACATAATGTTCAAGTTTCATTCATATGTGTCGATTATACATATACAAAACCCAACACTCGGAGGGTATATGGATCCCCTTAAAAAGGTTAAGAACGCTGCCAAGCTTTTCATTTTAATCATTTTACCGGTCTTTGCCGTATCATGCACATCAGGGCATCAGATTCTTAAGTACCAGAGCTCGATAACAGGTGCTGAAAACATTATTCCAGGAATTGAGCCTGAAGAATCGTCAAGAAAAATATTGGTTCTTGTCAGAGGCAAAGGGGTAGAGCCTGAATCAGGAACATTGATGCAGAAAAAGTTCATGGCTGAAAGAGCGGCCGTACTTGACGGTTACAGGAAACTGTCGGAAAGACTGGCAGGTATGTATATTGATGCCCAGACCCGTATGGGGAGGAACAGCCTGTCTATGGATGAGGTTGTCATTGAAACACGTTCGTATCTACGCGGTGCCCAGACCGGAGCTGTTAGTTATCATGATGGTTTTGCAACCGTTGATGTTAAGGTCTACATCGAACCGAGACAGAATATGTTTTATACGATGAAAAATTATTTTTAATCTTAATCGTATTTTTTTCTATCCTACGATAGCATATGCCTGCCTGCGATACCTGCATAAACATAATATTAAGTTTGACACACTTCGATATTTTGCGTATATTTTCCTAACATTAGTTATCCTTCAGTTGAATAAGTCAAAAAGGAAAAAATAAATATATGCAAATGACCTTATCAATTAAACGATTGTTGACTTTTGTCCTTTTCCTTTCCGTTTTATTCTTTTTCTCAGGATGCGGAACCGGAACCGGTGAGCTTCCCACCGAGAAATTAAAAGTACTTCAGAAAGATGTTCCGACATATTCGATCTTACTTGAAGACATGAAAGAGGAAGGGAATTTTTTTAAAACATACTTTCATAAATACCGTGTAGTTCAGGAGCAGGATGGATGGACAACCGACTGGCTCGAGGTTCCTGGAAATTATTATAATATGAATGAACAGTTTCTGGGTATGTGCCTTGTGACCAAAAAAGAAGGTGAATTCAACAATGAGGCAACGCCACCTGGTTATGCATATGTCGGTGATTCAAGATACGGAAATTGGCGGAGGGATGACCGGGGAGGCCGTTTCTGGGAGTGGTATGGCAAGTATGCGCTTTTTTCAAGCATGTTCGGTGGATGGTATCGTCCCGTATACATGAGAGATTACGATGTGTACAGGGGCCACAGATCAAGGCATAGACCATTTTTCGGAAGGAATAAAGAATACGGATCTTCAGGATCTATCACACAGAAAACAAAACCGTCATTTTATACTCGCTTTAAATCAAAACAAAGTTCGGCCAGGTCCAGGTTTTTAGGCAAGGTGTCCAACCGGGTAGGGCGTTCTAGTGGCGGCTTCAGGGGAAGGGCCGGAGGGTTCGGGAAATAGAGATGAATATAGACAGGTTTATAACAGGTGTAATTCTTATTGCAGTTTTTTTCATCATTTTTTTCATCGGCAAGCTTATAAATGATCTCCTTCACAGGGAATATAAGCTTACCGAAGAACTTGTTGAGAAAGACAATCCTGCAATGGCGCTCGCTATGGTAGGGTACTATTTTGGTCTTGTTCTTGCTTTGGGCGGAACCATGACCGGCCCTCATACCAGTATTGTCGATGATATTCTGGACCTTTCCATTTATGGAATTCTCGGCATCATTCTGTTAAATATATCTTGGTTTCTTTGTGATAAAATAATACTTAATCAGTTTAAAGTGTCCGATGAATTGATTAGGGACAGGAACCAGGGAACAGGTGCGGTAACCGGTGCTGTAAGTATCGCATCGGGCCTGATCATTTTTGGCGCCGTATCAGGAAAAGGTGGAAACATTTGGACCGCTGTGGGATTCTGGGCGCTTGGGCAGTTGATGCTTATGATAGCTGTGAAGGTTTATAATCTGATAACCCCGTACAATATTCATGATGAAATAGAAAAAGATAATGTTGCGGCCGGTGTCAGCCTATCCGGCGTAATTATCGGAATGGGGATTGTTGTGGGTCTTGCAGCCCAGGGTGATTTTTCATCATGGGCAGCGGATTTACCGCCATATCTGGCGGTTTCATTGTTCGGTTTGGCTATAATGCCTGTTGTAAGGCTTCTTACTGATAAAATTCTTCTTCCAACGGTGAAGCTGACCGATGAAATTGTCGGTCAGAAAACACCTAATATAGGCGCTGCTTATATCGAAGCCTTTTCATATATTGCGGCGGCATTTATTATTTACTGGTGTGTATAACTCCAGAAGCAAAAGTATAGCTCTTAAAGTATCACTCTTCGCAACCGGATGCGCGGGTATAGTTGCCGAATTTGTTCTTTCCACTCTTGCAACCTATCTGATCGGTAACGCCATATTTCAATGGACAATTGTCATGTCCCTCATGCTTTTTGCCATGGGGCTGGGCAGCCGCGTTAGCCGGGCTTTTAAAAAAAATTTACTCGATGTGTTTATATTTGTCGAGTTTTTACTTTCCATACTGTGCGCTGTCGCAGCCGAGCTGGCATACGGCCTGGCAGCCTTTACGCATTATACCGGTCTGATTATTTATTCACAGGCGTTTATTATTGGCTGCCTGATTGGGCTCGAAATTCCACTTGTTACACGCTTGAACGACGACTATGAAGAGCTCAGGGTCAACATTTCAGGGGTTATGGAAAAGGATTATTTCGGAGCGCTTTTCGGCGGCCTGTTGTTTGCTTTTGTAGCCCTTCCATATCTCGGGATGACATACACCCCGATAATTCTGGGAAGTATAAACTTTCTGGTAGCATCATTTCTGCTGTGGCGGTTTTTTCCCCTAGTTAAAAAAAAGAAGTTGCTTGTGGCCGGTTTTGTTCTGTCTGCATTATTCCTGTCCGCACTTGCCCTGTTTGCGGAGACGGTTATTAGATACGGGGAACAAAAGAAATACAAGGACAAGGTAATATATTCAAGACAGACAACCTATCAGAAGATTGTCATGACCAGATGGAAAGATTATTACTGGCTTTACATTAATGGTCAGGAACAGTTTTCAACATTTGATGAAGAAAAATATCATGAGCCCCTTGTTCATCCTGCTGTGACGATTGCCCATGGTTCCGGCAGTGTGCTGATTCTTGGGGGAGGGGATGGCCTGGCACTGAGGGAAGTGTTAAAGCACAGGGATGTGACATCTGTCACACTTGTGGATATGGATCCGGTTATGACAGGAATCGCAAAAACTCATCCTCTGCTTGTTGAAATCAACCAGGGTTCCATGAAAAATGCGAAGGTGAAAATTGTAAACCAGGATGCATCGGTTTTTTTAAAAAATGACTCAAACCTTTATAGTACAGTAATTATCGATCTGCCTGATCCTGATTCGATTGATCTTATGCATGTCTATTCAGAGAGCTTTTACAGGATGGTAAAAAAGCATCTTGAGAAAAAAGGCGTAATGGTAACCCAGGCCGGGAGTCCTTATTTTTCAAAAAAAGCGTTTTTATGCATTTTAAAAACCATAAAAGCATCCGGGTTTTCAACATTGGCCTACCATAACCAGATTCCAACAATGGGTGAGTGGGGATGGGTCCTTGGGGTTAAGGATTCGGAAATTGATGACAAAGGACTGAGGGCGTTGGCAATGCAATTACATTTTGATGTTATCGACACACGGTTTTTAAATAAAGATGCCATGATTTCGATGGTTCATTTCGGAAAAGGTATTTTGGATGATAACCAGATAGCTGATATTCGAGTTAATACAGAGCTGAACCCTGTCCTTTATCGTTATTATCATGCAGGGACATGGGACATGTATTGATGGCTTCGTAAAAAGTCCAGTTAGCGCTCTTGATCGAAAAAAAAGAAAACGATCGCTATGTTACATTTAGTAATCCTGCGATGGCATCCATGGCAAGACAGTAGCTGTTGACGCCGAATCCGGTAATCTGTCCGGAGACAACATCAGCAAGCATTGATTTATGGCGAAAAGGTTCACGTTTGTATATGTTGGAAAGGTGGATTTCAATAACAGGAATATCCAGAAGCAATAAGGCATCCCTTATGGCAACACTAGTGTGTGTGTAGGCGGCGGGGTTAATAATAATACCATCGTATTTCCCTTTTGCACCTTGTATTTTTTCTACAATATCACCTTCATGATTTGATTGAAACGTATCCGCTGAACAGTCTAATTTTATTGCCTTTTCCGACAGGCCTTTGTTGATATCTTCTAGTGTTGTTGTTCCGTAAATTTCAGGCTCTCTCTTGCCGAGCATGTTCAGGTTGGGTCCGTGAATGACCAGTATTTTGCGCTGCTTCATGGTATCAACTCCTGTTATCATTTATTTTTTCTATGATATTTTTTCTCGGAAAATATCGATTGTTTTCTTATAATCATTACTGCCGAAAATAGCAGAGCCGGCGACAAATGAATCTGTTCCAGCCATTGAGATTTCTTTAATTGTATTTTGGCTCACACCACCATCTATCTGGATCAGTGTTGAAAGGCCCTTGTTTTCAATCATTTTTTTAAGGGTTTTGATTTTTTCCAGTGAATTCGAAATAAATGATTGCCCTCCAAATCCTGGGTTGACACTCATTATTAAAATAAAGTCGAGAGATTCCAGTATCCAGCCCACTGAATCAATCGAGGTTGCAGGGTTCAGAGCCACACCTGCTTTTATTCCGGCTTCCTTTATCATCTGGATTGTTCTGTTTAAATGTACACAGGTCTCAACATGCACAGAGATGAGATCCGCCCCTGCTTTTATGAAATTCGGTATGGACGCGTCAGGATTTTCGATCATTAAATGCACGTCCAAAGGGAGTGAAGTTACCCGTTTTGACGCTTCTACAATAATCGGACCGTAAGTAATGTTGGGTACGAAATGCCCATCCATGACGTCGATATGTATCCAGTCCGCTCCTGCATTTTCAACACTTTTAATTTCTTCTCCAAGTTTTGTAAAATCTGCGGAAAGAATAGATGGTGCAATAATTTTCATTACCTTCTCCATTATTTTATAGGTTAGTCAAATACGGTTGTTTTTACAAGTGTTTCTTCTTCATACAACAATATGGTGGCATCTGTAAAACGCGGTATAAGGACCCATATTTCCTTTCCCGGCTTTACAAGCTCATTGAAAAAATCATTCTGCATGCCAAAGCAGTTAACATTGATCCTTATGCGTTTTCTTAAAAAACCGTTTTCAAGTCTGTACCTGAAAAGCCTGATACCGGTCGCCCCATTCAGGAATGAAGTGTCGGCACGGTCATGCCTGCGACTGATGACGAGGTCCACGCTGCTTCTTTCCAGTACCCGATCGCCCGCCCGTGGATTTTGTAAAACAATTATATTATCTGGTTTGTGCTTATGAAAGACCGATGTGACCTGGCCTGTTAGAAGGTTGTATTTTTCCAATAAAAGGATTGCATTGTTAAGAGAGGTCCCTTTCATGTCAGGCATAATGTATGCATCAGGCCGCATACCAAGACTCAAAAGCAGGTCAATCGGCGTGTTTCGTTTTATTTCTGAGCCGTTTAAAGGAAAATGCGTTATAACCTCATCTTTTTTAAATTTTGGATGAAATGTATAAGATTCAATATTGGGCAGAAGATCGTTTTCTTCGATAATGATTTTGGCCTGTTGAACCGGGAGGCCTGTCAGCCTTGGCATAATAATGGTTTTAGTGCCTTTGGAAATAATAATTCGGACATCACGATCTTTTTTAATTTTTGCTCCGGGTTCAGGATCCTGAAAAATTATGTGATTTTTCGGAACAGTACTGCTGTACTCCGATCCTTTAACCTTTATATTCAATCCTAGATCGGTGAGCACTTCAAGCGAATAGACAAGATTTTTTTCTTTAAGTTCCGGGACAATGACAGTGTCTTCGCTCTTTATAACAAAGGTCAGCGACAGGTAGGCGCTGACTCCAGCCGCAAAGAGAAACAGAATAAACAAGGCCGCCATTTTTGAAAATCTAAGGATATTCATATCGACCAAATCAATAGCTTAAAAGCGACAGGGGGTCAACAGCTTGAGGATATTATGATAGGCGTTTTAGGCGGACTGAGAAAAACCCATCTGTTTGATGCAAGTGAGGAAATATTTTAAGATATCCCTTATCATCAACAAGTGAGACCACTTTTTGGGCAAAATGAAGGATGTCCCGATCAACGGCAAAATCTTTCCGCGTTTCTAAAAACGCATTAATCACCTGTTCATTTTCTTCGGGCTCAGTGCTGCATACGGTATAAACCAGTATGCCTCCGGGCTTGAGATTGTCTGCGAGCCGGCATAAAAAATTCAGCTGTTGTTTTGCACAGCGGGCAATATCGGTTTCTGATGTGAACCACTTGGTGTCAGGGTTTCTTCTGATAACCCCTAATCCCGAACATGGAGCATCAAGGAGAATTTTGTCGAATGTGTTTAAGTGTTTTTCCCCCAAAGACGTTTTTAAATCATGCCTTAACGTTGAAACAATCGATATGCCCAGGCGCTTCATCTCCATATTGAGTCGCGAAAGTTTTTTCGCGTTGTTGTCCATTGCCAAAATAAAGCCCTGATTTTTCATGAGCTGTGCCAAATGAGCTGTTTTTCCGCCAAGCCCGGCGCATGCATCAAGAACTGTTTCTTTGGGTTGAGGATCTGCCAGAATAGAGGACAACTGCGCTGCTTCATCCTGGACCTGAAACCATCCTTTTTTAAAGGCACCAAACTCATGAATCGGTTTGGAAAGATTGTAAAGACAAATACCTGATGGCGAGAAACAGGTTTCTTTAATTGTTGAAGCCTTCGATCTGACAGCTTCCATAAGTTTATCCCTTGTCGTAAGAAGGGTGTTTGTCCGTATGGTAACAGGAGGAATCATATTTAATGCATCGCAAAGTTCTTTTGTTTCATTGATCCCAAACCGGTTTAACCATCTTTTAATAAGCCACTCAGGAAATGATTTTGATACAGAAAGTCCGTGTGTCGCATTCTGGTCAATTGAAGGAAACACGACTTCCTGCAAATTTCTTGAAGCATTTCTGAGCAGCCCGTTAACGTATCGAACGACCCAGAGGGGCGCTGTGGCTTTTGCCATTTCCACTGATGTATTGACTGCAGCAGAAACCGGGATGCGTGACATGTCTGTTATCTGGAAAAGCCCGATTCGTAATATGTTAAGTATTTCAAGATTTATTTTATTAAGTGGTGTTTTTGAGAAGTGCTTAATTATATAGTCGAGTTTTCCCTGCTGGCGAAGAACACCGAATACCAGGGCATTTGCGAGGGCTCTGTCTTTTCCGGATATTTCACTGTTTTTGTTAAGTATATCATCGATAAGATTGTCGAGAGTTGATTGCCCCTTTCCAAGTTTGTTGAGAAGAATAAGGGCTGTTTTACGGGCATCTGAAGGCATAATTTTTAATATTAAGCATCTTCTGCTTGAAAGGCAGTTCCGGGTGGTATTTTGCAGCCTTTTAAAAAGTCCCTTATTTGAAGTCGTTTGCCTGACGCACCCTGAATTTCAAGAACAGATATTGCTTCATTCTCTGTTGAAATTCGAAGTTCATCACTAAATCCTTTCAATACGGTTCCCGGAGCTACGGCTTCATTTTTTATGGCGGACTTGACTTTAAAAATCTTAATGCGTTTGCCGTTATTAAAAGTATATGCACCCGGCCAGGGGGTCATTCCCCGGATAAAGGCAGCAAGTTTATCGGAAGGCAGACTCCAGTCGATCAGACCGTCTTTTTTCTTTAAAAGCGGTGCATATGTCGCCTTTGAATGGTCCTGGGGGATTCTTTTGATTGTATTCTTTTGAAATTTGTCGAGCGTACTGACAAGCAGTTCCGCCCCTTTTTTAGATAGAATGTCATGGAGTGTCTCAGACGTGTCATCATCAGATATTGTTGTTTTTTGTGACATTAGTATGTCCCCTGTGTCAAGTCCTGAATCGAGCATCATGATGGTTACACCGGTCTCTTTTTCATTATTTATCAGTGCGTGTTGTATCGGTGCGGGACCGCGATATTTAGGAAGAAGTGACGGGTGGATATTAATGGCGCCAAGGCGGGGCAGCGATAGCAGTTTGTCGGAAAGAATTCCGGCAAATGCAACAACAACAAGAAAGTCAGGCTCAAGATGTTTCAAGTGATTATAAAAATCATCTGTTTTGCCGGGCGCATTTTTTATAGATTTTGGTTTTATAGATTCAGGCTGGATCACTTTATATCCAAGGCGAATTGCTTCCTGCTTTACCGGGGGCGAAACTATTTTTCTGCCGCGCCCCTTTGGACGATCAGGCTGTGTTACAACAAGGCTTACGTTATATTTTTTTTTATAAAGAGCGTGCAGCGCAGGAACGGCAAATTCGGGCGTGCCCATGAATACTATGTTAAATTTCTGATCCATTCCTCTTCAATCGGTCCTTTTCAACTGGTTTTTTACTTTTCTTTTGTACATTTCTCGTTTTAATGAACTGATGCGGTCGATAAATAGGATGCCGTTCAAATGATCAATTTCGTGCTGGAGAATTATTGAAAGTATTCCATCGGTTTCTATATTAATCGGCTTTCCTTCAAGGTCAAGTCCTTCGACAACCACGGATTCCGCCCTTTTAACATCAGCCCTGAATTCAGGCACACTCAGGCAGCCTTCATTTTCAGACAGATATTCACCATCCATTGATACAATCACAGGATTGATAAGGACATTATATGCTCTTTGTTCTTTGTCAGGAGCAGGGTCGTAAAGTATAATGCTTTTATCACTGCCAACCTGGATGGCGGCAAGCCCCACTCCGGGCGCCTCGTACATAGTATCTGCCATATCTTTAACAAGCTTGTGAATACTGTCGTTTATTTTTTTTACAGGTTTTGTCTTTTTCTTTAAAAACTTGTCAGGATATGTCAAAACTTCAAGCACTGCCATCGGATTAATCCTCTTTACTATATTTAATCTGTCTAATATTCACTCCATAAACAAGGGCTGATATAAGCCCTGCAATTATCACCGGGAACATCTGAACTGCGTGGCTGGCCAGGGCAAAGCCTGCAGCATCTTTTTCCGATACGGCAAAAAGTGAGAGGGCAAATACCCCGCCGGCTTCCCATAGGCCCCAAAATCCGGGTACTGAAGGGAGCGCAATAAAAAAACAGATAATAATCATGACTGCGGTTATTTCAAATAAAGATAAATGCATGCCAGGGCACCCAATGGCCATAACATAGTATGAAAGGGCATTAATAACCCATATAACGAATGATAAAATCAAACATAGCATTATCTGTTTGAAGTTTTTAACCAAGCCAAAACCTGCGGCAATATTGTCGACAATGTTGACAAGGCGGCTGCATATTATCAACTTTATTTTTTCTTTAAAGCTCGGACCAATAAAAAAAAACAGGTCGGGAATCAGCATAATGGTTTTATTAATCAGCCTTCTTGTGGAATCAATGGTTACTAAAATGATTCCCACCACAAGTAAAAAACATATTTTAACCATATTGCTGAAAATTAACTCAAGCGTTTCCCGATTTAAACGGTATGCTCCAAAACTGATATCGATTCCTGAATTTATTTCAATTGATGAGAATACGATCGCAAAAAAAGTAATCAGAAAAAAAAGATCAAAAACTCTTTCCGTAGCAACTGTAGCAAGGCCTGATGTGAATGGAACATTGTCTTTTCTCTGTAAAATGGCAGGCCTTGCAAGCTCTCCTGCCCTGGCCGGCAGGATGCAGTTTAACATAAACCCTATCATCATCGGGTGATATGCGCGCTTGAAGCTGATGTCTGATATTGCTTTAAGCATGATCTGCCATCTTAACGCTCTTAAAAGAAATGCCACAAGAACAAGAAAAACAGATGGGATTACCCAGACATAGTTAATAGATACTAGGTAATTTGCAAGCTCGTTAAAGGGAACGTTTCTGAAAGCAAAATAAAGCGCTAATATGGAAAATAATCCCCCTATTATAAAGGAGACGGTCATTTTTTTATTCATTTGTCGTAAATCACAATCAACATTTTAACAGTGTGGTGTTATCGGGGTAATATTTTTTTTGCATTCTCAGTGTCTGTTTTAATCTGGTCTGACAACTCCTGAATCCCGGAGAATTTCTTTTCATCCCTTAACCGGCTGATGAAATTCACTTTTATTTTTTTATTATATATATTTGAATTAAAGTCGAGTATGTGTACTTCAACAGTAAATTCATGGTCTCCAAAGGTCGGGCTGTAGCCGATATTGGCAACACCGCTGTACAGTATTCCTTCTATAATGACGGTTACAGCATAGACGCCGTTTTTAGGACGAAGCTCATCCAAAAGATTAATATTTGCAGTTGGAAAGCCGAGGAGCTTGCCGCCTCTGTCTCGTCCTTTTAATACTGTACCCCTCACTTGGTAGTGACGCCCCAGCATTTTTTCGGCCTCTTCGACCTTGCCGTCAGTGATTAATTTGCGTATATTTGTGCTGCTGATTCTTTCCGATTGACCATCCATCTGCTTCCAGTCTTCAACAATCACTTCAAAGCCGGTTTTCTCACCGTATTTTTTTAAAAAGTCGATGTTGCCTTCCCGGCCTTTTCCGAATGTATAGTCGTTACCAACAACGATCACTTTCATGCCGATTTGTTGGACAAGGATATTCTCGACAAAATCCTTAGCGGATATTGATGCAAATTCTGTTGTGAATGGAATACAGATCAATACATCAAGATCGGCATCAGACAATAGTTCTTTTTTTTGCTCGAACGGTGTAATATGATTGAGTAATGTATCTTTTTGTAATATTTTCAAAGAATGTGGTTCAAACGTAATGGCAATTGCAGTGCCGTTGATGGAACCGGCCTTTGCTTTTACTTTGGCAAGCAGCTTTTGATGCCCTTTGTGCACTCCATCAAAATTACCTGTGGTTATGACGGCATTTTTGTAAGGCGATTTGATTTTATCAATATTTTTAATAAGTTCCATAATATTAAAGTGTCGCTATATTATTCTTGACAGAAAAATTAAATCAATATACATAAAATATCTTTTGCTTTAAAGCAAACAGTTTTTCTGATAAACACTTTATCATGCCGAAGTGGCGGAATTGGTAGACGCGCCAGGTTCAGGGTCTGGTGGATGTATTTCTGTGGGAGTTCGAGTCTCCCCTTCGGCACCA
>CAZTYY010000093.1:0-12124 GCA_964617785.1 uncultured Desulfobacterales bacterium
TATTATAAAATGCGGATTATGAGATTTCTAAACAGGTTTATCACTTGATGAATTCAAAAACCTCATGAACCAGAGAGGTTGTGATGATTATCAGCTTTGTTCAAACAAAAGGTGGTACCGGTAAAAGCACGCTTGCTTTAAACACCGCCTTTTCTCAAATTATAAACAGAAAATTCAAGTCCATCGCCCTTGTAGAACTGGATCCCCAGGGCACCTTGAATAACTGGTGGACAGAACGTGAAGAGGAAGGAAGAAAGCAGGGCAAAATTTCATTCCACCACATTTCAAGCACGCAGAAACAGGTATTTCAAAGTGGAATAAAAACAATTTCAGAACACAATGAGCTGATCATCATGGATATTCCAGGAGAAAGCACGGGCAAACTTCATACAAGGTTTGCCTGTGCATTTTCAGATATTGTTATTATCCCCATGCGGACGTCAACAAATGACGAACGTGCCTTTGCAGAAAATTTATACCCTATTATAAAAACAGTATTACAAGTCGCTCCTAAAAAAAGAAATTCTTTCAATGTGTTGCCGGTTTTTACACATCCCCAGGCAAAAGCAATAAAAATAATTGACTACTTTAAAGATATTTTGCCGAACCATATAGGATGTTTGAATGCTGTATACCCTGCAAGGCCAATATATGAAAATTTTAACCGCGAAGGAATGAATCTCAAAGAATATGCTCAAATGGTCAAAAATAACAAGCGACAAGCACTACAGGCCAAGCGGGCATTAAACGATATTGAAAAAATTGCAACCGCTGTTAACAAAATTATGGAGAGCTGAAATGGCCGTTCCAAAAAAAAGAAAAAAACTGATTGAAAAATCTGAAAATCTAAAAAAAACAGTGCGAGCCCGATCTCAAAAATCGAATCAAAAACCCTTAAAACTTAAGGCGATAAAAAAATCATCCGAAAAAATCGATGAGGCATTTGAGATCATGACGCATATTGAAAACAAAAATGAAAAGGCCGCCAAGGCGCCAAAAATCACAAAACCGGTTGACCAGAAAAAGCCGTCTCATCCTAAACCCCCTTCAGACAGATTGGGCTTCAGGTTTCACGTATCACTTGATGCATTGATGCCCAACAAACCGCAACGAAATGCCGACAAAAAAAAACAACCTGTAAAGGAGTCGCCGGTGATCGATATTGACCTGACCATCCCCTTTCTCTGGGATATGCCTATCATAGGAGGCATCACGCAGAAAATTTTTAAAAACTTTAAAACAATCAAGTTTTAACAGCTTTATGAGAATCCTCTATACTTCCGACATACACGCAAGCAAAAGCCACCTGTTTTCAATGCTTTCGGTCGCCGACAAAGAGTCTGTAGACTGTGTAATCGTCGGCGGAGACATTATTCCTCATTACCTCCCGGACGAACAACGATCCGGCATTCTCGATGCACAGGCAGCATACCTTGTAGACACCTTTATCCCTTGCTTAAAAAGTTTTAAGCAGAAAAGAGATATACCTTTATATCTTGACATGTCAAATGACGATTTTGCCTGTAACAGGACGGTTCTTGAAGAATACAGCGAAGATCTGTTTTGTCTTCTGCATATGGAAAAACACCGACTGACAGATTCCGTCGATATAATCGGTTATATGAATGTTCCTCCAACTCCATTCAGCAGAAAAGACTGGGAAAAACCTGATTCAAAAAAGTGGCCTTATGCACCGGGCGGATATGTTACACTGAACGGTGTTATATCAGATAGCGGCACAATAAAAGAGAAGGTTATACATCTCGATTCAGAGGATACCATTGAGAGTGATCTTAAAAAATTGTCAGAAAATATAAACAAACCATTTGTTTTTGTTTCACACACACCGCCATATAATACATCTCTTGATGTTATAGCAGACGGCACCCATGTTGGAAGCATGAGTGTACGAAATTTTATAGAAAAATGGTCTGCTGATGACAAAATCATACTGTCACTTCATGGCCACATACATGAATCACCAAAAAGGTCGGGATCGACCAACACAAAAATTGCCCATGTTTTGTGTGTAAATCCAGGCCAGGGTAACGGGGATAATGCAAGATTTCAATATGCAATATTCGATTTTGATGTGTCGGGTAAAAATCGCATACAGATTTTAAGAAAAAGTGTAAATTCTCAAAAAGACAGGGAAGGGTAAGGACATCTCTTTTATAAATGAGATATCCTTAGCCCGGAGTTGTTGAGAAGTTACACAAAAGTTAATAAAGGGCTTGAAAAATCAGCATTTTTTTGTTGCTTTTTATTAAAATTTTTTGCAGTGTTTCACAAGTTGCAGCTTTTATGCTGCCTCCTGTCAGAACTATACAGTCGGAGAAGTTCCATGAGAAAACATGCTTATCTTGCAATTGCTATTTTACTGTTTTCTTTAACCACATGTTTATGTCTTACAAAAACTGTTTTGGCGGATAGTGTCCGTAAGTCGGTATGGAAAGGAAAATTTTATCCTGAATTGTCTTCGGAACTGTCCAAGACAATCAAACGACTGACTGCTCGGGCAAAACAAACAGAATTTAAGGTTCCGGCAAATACTGAATTAAGGGCGATTATTCTGCCGCATGCAGGATATGCCTATTCAGGCTTGACAGCCGCCCATGCGGCCCTTGTTTTAAAGAAAAAGCAATTTTCAAAAGTGATTGTTGCGGGCCCGGATCATAGAATCGGTTTTGTTAATGCGGCAGTCAGTAACGCTTCAATATGGGAAACTCCACTGGGGCAAATTAATGTTCATGAAGATGCCCGGAAACTGTTGGACATGCCTGACATCTTTCGGCATATTCCTGCGTCGGACAACCAGGAACATTCCGTGGAAGTAATTCTGCCGTTTCTTCAGTATTACATAGGCAACTTTGATTTGGTTCCCATAGTTGTGGGGTCAAAGTCTGATATAAACCGTATAACAAATGCCGTTGATTCTCTGATTGACCGGGAGACCCTATTTGTGGCATCCTCTGACCTGTCCCATTATCTTTCATATGAGGATGCCTGTTTAAAGGACAAAAAAACAATCAATATGATTCTCGATCTTAAAGGAGATCAACTTTTAAACAGTTATAATGTAGCATGCGGAGTATCGCCGGTAGTTATTTTACTTAAGTTGGCCGACCGTTATGGATGGCAACCTGTCCTGCTTCACTATTCAAACAGTGGAGACACAGCCGGAGGGCATGATAGGGTTGTCGGATATGCAACGATAGCTTTTTATGGAGATGTTTCTATGAAAAAAAAGAATGTTTCATCTGCTTCAATCAAACGTTTCACAAAAAAACAGGGGCAGGCTCTTATTAAACTTGCGCGGCAAACCATTATGGAAAGGTTCGGCGACAACTTTTCAAAGCAAGATATAGATATGATGACTGAAACCCTGGGCGACAAAAAACTAAAAAATAATCGTGCCACATTTGTCACGATTAACAAAAAAGGTCAACTTCGGGGGTGTATTGGAAGCCTTACAGCTATCGAACCCTTAACGGATAGTGTCAAACGGAATGCTATCAGTGCTGCGTTTCATGACCACAGGTTCTCCCCGCTTTTAGCGGAAGAGCTTGGCGAAATTGAGATAGAAGTAAGCATTCTTACTGAGCCGCAACCGCTTGAGTATACTGATGCTGAAGATCTTATAAAAAAGCTTCGTCCAAAAGAAGATGGTGTTATTCTGCAAAAAGGGGCTGCCAGGGCGACCTTCCTGCCCCAAGTTTGGGATCAGCTTCCTGAGCACGAAGAATTTCTTTCCCGCCTCTGTTCAAAAGCCGGCATGCCGCCTGACGCATGGCAAACTATAAAACTGGACGTGTTTACCTATCAGGTTCAGTATTTTGAAGAAAAAAAGTGATAAAACCGTTATTCAAATAGTGATTGCCACCGGCATTACGTCGGTGGCAACCCAGCTCCTCACAATACGAGAATTCCTTGCTCAGTTTAACGGCAATGAATTTGTTATAGCTCTTATTCTTTTTAACTGGTTGGTTCTCGGTGGCATCGGAACTCTGTTTGCGCGCATTGTCCATGCAAGGCACAAAAAAACTGCAAGAGACATGCTGGCATGGCTATCTGTAAGCCTTGCAGTTCTTTCACCCCTTCAAATCCTTTTCATCCGCGAATTACGGGACATTGTTTTTATCCACGGCAGTTCAGTTGGCTTTTACAGTACATTTTTCTACATTTTATTTACAATAGCGCCATATTGCCTTCTTGTTGGTTTTTTGCTGCCCTTCAGTCTGTTCCATCTAAGAGATGAAATGCCGGATTTTCCTCCCGCACATATTTATATCGCTGATAACCTGGGGGACGTGGCAGGGGGAGCTCTCTTTTCTTTTGCGCTTGTCTATATTTTTACACCATTACAGGCCGCGGGAATCGCATCTCTTCCGCTTTTGGCCTCACTTATTTTTATTTTTCCCGGGAAATCCGGAAAAAGCTTTTATCTTTATGCCGGTATCAGCCTTGATTTGATATTGATCGGCATTTGTATCTTGTATGAACCTTTATCGCTTGAACCCCCCGAAGGGCGACTTGTCGAATACAGTGAATCAAAGTACGGGAGAATAGAAATACACAAAGACGGTGATCTTTATACGCTTTTTTCAGATGGCATGCCGGCATTCAGCACCGGATACCAAAGTCTTGCTGAAGAAGCGATTCACTACCCCCTGTCTCAACTTGAAGGAACAGAAAAAAAAATACTTTTAATTTCCGCTCAAGGCGGAATGATGAAACAGGTGGAAAAGTACAGTCCCGGGGTTGTCGACTATGTTGAAATAGACCCTGAAATGTCGGCTGCACTATTCAGGCATAACCTTATAAAAAAAATCCCCGGAATGAATATCATTAACCGTGATGGTCGGAAGTATCTTTCCAGCACGAACAGGATATACGATGCCATAATACTGAATCTGCCTGAACCTGAAACTTTCCAAACCAACAGGTTTTTTACCGACCGCTTTTTTTCCATGGTAAAAAAACGACTGGCCTCAAACGGCATATTCAGTTTTTCTGTAAAAGGATATGATAATTATCTTTCAGAACCTCACAAAAAAAAGGTTTCATCTCTTTTCAACACTGCTTCTGAATATTTTGAACATATTATGCTTTTGCCGGGCGAAAAGATTTTTTTTCTGTGCAGTAACAACCCTGTTAGCCAGGACATTCCAACACTTTTGCGCCAAAAGGGAATCGAAACAGATTTTATCAGCCGCTATTTTTACGGAAACCTGACAGGCCCGAGGATAAAAGCGCTGAATCGCCTGATAGATACTTCAGTTCCTTTGAACAGGGATATGTCTCCAAGACTCATCAGGATTATGTTCTCCCAGTGGTTTAGCAAGTTTGCCACTTCCCCTGTCTGGTTCTATGCTGTTTTCGCAGTTCTACTTGCCATATTCCTTTTCCGTCTGCATGCCGAAGAATTTGTCCTTTTTTCAACAGGATGTATGACAATGGGAACAGAGATAATGGTAATTTTTGCATTTCAAATATTTTTCGGGTATATATATCATCAGATAGGTATTATTGTTACGGTTTTCCTTGCCGGGCTGCTTCCAGGCGCCTGGCTCGGTGACAGACTGCGCCGCAACAGCAGACAGGTTCTTGTTTTTACGGATATAATCCTTATATTACTGGCAGGTGGTTTTATCCCTGTTTTAAGTGTCTGGGGCGATCGGCTTCCGATGCTGTTTTTCCTCTTCTTCGGCTTTCTGGTCTCTGTTGCCTGTGGATGCCAGTTTCCTGCAGCACTATTCATGAGAGGAGACGATAACCCCGCGGCAGCCAGGCTATTTTCAGCTGATCTTATAGGGGCTGCCTGTGGAACAATTGCTGCAAGCGTGATTTTAATTCCGTATGCCGGGATTGAATGGACTGCAGCGGCACTTGTTTGTTTAAAAATTACAAGCCTTGTTATTGTAAGGATAAAGTCATGAAGAGGGTCAGCAGACGTCATTTTATCTATTCAGGTGCGGCGTTTTGCTGCAGTTCGGTTTCTGCTCAGGCTTTTCAGCTGTTTGACAAAAAAGGGTCACGATCAGACCCTGGAAATATAACTGGAGATATAAAAGGAAACATCTTCAAGGGAGATGCACCAAAGAAACCTTGGAAATGGTCTTGTGAAGGGTCACACTACACAAAGATGTTCGGCAATAAGGTTGTCTGCGGCATATGCCCTCACCAATGCGTACTTGCACCAGGAGACCGCAGTGTTTGCCGCTCAAGAGTAAATATCAGAGGCACTCTATACAGCCTCACTTATGGAAATCCCTGTTCGGTCAACGTAGACCCTGTTGAAAAAAAGCCTCTTTTTCATTTCAGGCCTAAAACTTCCGTTTTCTCTCTTGCGACAGCAGGGTGTAATTTCAGGTGCCTCAACTGTCAGAACTGGGAAATATCCCAGTCAAAGCCTGATGAAGTTCGCCATTTCGAGCTATTTCCTGACGAAGCGGTTGCGGCAGCCGGGAAGTCTGGCTCGAAATCGATCGCCTATACGTATTCCGAAGCCATAACTTTTTTTGAATACATGCTTGCGATATCCCGAATCGCCCGGCAGCAGAATCTTTGTAACCTCTTGATATCAAATGGATATATAAACAAAGAGCCTCTTTTGGAGCTATGCTCGGTTCTTGACGGCGCAAACATAAATTTAAAGGCTTTCGACGATTCTGTTTACAGAAAGTTGAACGGCGGCACCCTTGCGCCTGTGCTCGAAACATTTAAAACATTGAATGACAATAATGTTCATTTTGAAATGACAAACCTTGTGGTTCCCGGATATGTAGATGATGATGAGATGGTAAAAAGAATGTGTGACTGGATTCTAAAAACTCTCGGCCCTGATCATCCATTACATTTCTTACGGTTTTCTCCAAAATACAAGCTTGATCGCCTGCCACCCACACCTGTTTCCACTCTTACACGTTTTCGTGAGTTGGCCATAAAGGAAGGCATAAGGTATGTTTACATTGGAAATGTGCCGGGTCATGAGGGCGCCAACACATACTGTCACAGTTGCGGTAAGCTGTTGATAAAAAGAGAAGGCTATTCTATTCCTGTTTACAATCTTAACGGCAGCGTGTGCAAATACTGCGAAACAAAAATTCCCGGCGTTTGGGACAAAAAAATTTAAAAACCTGCTTGACAAAAGGAAACTCTTTTTGCAGTTAAAGGGTCTCACATAATTTAAGCAACAAGGAGGCGTCATGGGAAAAACCATTGCAGAAAAAATATTCGATTCCCACCATGTGGATAATCCATCCGGGGATATTCATGTTATAAAACTGGACGCGGTCTTCTGTCATGAAATTACTACACCCTCGGCAATAAATGACCTTGTGCGACGCGGCAAGGATCGAGTATTTGATCCTGATAAAATAAAGGCTGTTATAGATCATGTAACACCGGCAAAGGATTCAAAGACGGCAAAGCAGGGAAAGATCCTAAGAGACTGGGCCCAAAGGCACCATATCACAGATTTTTTCGATATCGGAAAGAATGGCGTCTGCCATGCGCTTTTCCCTGAAAAAGGATTTGCCAGGCCTGGATTTACAATTATAATGGGAGACTCCCACACATGCACACATGGAGCCTTCGGCGCTTTTGCGGCAGGGGTCGGGACTACCGATCTTGAAGTGGGAATTTTAAAAGGTGTCTGTGCATTTCATTACCCTTCAAGCATAAAAATAACTATTTCAGGATGTCTCAAGCATGGCGTATATTCCAAGGACCTTATACTTGCCCTTATAGGAAAAATAGGAGTTAACGGCGCAACAAACAAGGTGATCGAGTTTTGCGGGCCGGTTGTAGTTGCCATGAGCATGGAGGAGAGGATGACTCTTTGCAACATGGCGATTGAAGCAGGAGCAACCTGCGGTATCTGTTATCCTGATATGACCACCGTCAATTATCTGTGGGCTTTCATCAAGGATGAATATGCTACAAAAGAAGCCGCGCTTGAGTCATTCCAGGCCTTTCTTCCTGACCCCGATGCCGTATATGATGAGATGATTAAATTTGAAGCCACTTCCCTGGAACCTCAGGTCACATTCGGATTCAGGCCTGACCAGGTAAAAACTGTTTCGGAAATGGAAGGCTCAAAAATCGATCAGGTTTATATTGGATCATGCACAAACGGAAGAATTGAAGACCTCAGGGCCGCAGCAAAAGTGCTTAAGGGAAAAACCATAAGTCCTATGGTACGTGGTATCGTATCACCGGCAACTCCCGATATTTACAGCAAGGCTCTTGAAGAGGGCATTATTAAAATATTTATGGATGCCGGATTCTGTGTTACAAATCCCACGTGTGGAGCCTGCCTTGGCATGAGCAACGGAGTACTGGCTGAAGGAGAAGTCTGCGCATCCACAACCAACCGCAATTTTAACGGGCGTATGGGAAAAGGCGGAATGGTTCATCTCATGAGTCCTGCATCAGCTGCGGCAAGTGCGATTTCAGGTCATATCGCCAACTCAACCCTTTTTACAACTTCCGGAGGAAAGGAATGAAACAGTTCAGCGGCAAAGTGCTCTTTCTTGACAGATCTGATATCAATACAGATGAAATAATTCCCGCAAAATATCTTACAGAGGTTTCAAGGGATGCTCTCAAGCCTTATCTCCTGGAAGATCTGAATCTTGAAGAGTTCGACCGCTCAAGGGATATAAGCGAAAAAAGTATTATTGTCACCAGAAGCAATTTCGGATGCGGATCATCAAGAGAGCATGCGCCATGGGCATTCGAAGTTAACGGCATACATCTTATCATTGCTGAAAGTTTTGCAAGAATTTTCCGGCAGAATATGTTTAACTGCGGTATGATGGCAATAGAGCTTCCTTCCAAGACAATCGATAAAATATTCGGTGATTTTGCTGGAAAAGAGACCGTCATTGAAACAAATCTTGAAACAAATCTTTTTATTATAACGTCATCAGAACATAAGACGGAAATATTGTTTGAACTTTCAGATTTTGACCAGAGGCTTGTCAAAGCCGGGGGTTGGCTGGAATATGCGGACGCAAACTACTGAATAGAAATATGGTTCAAGGTCGAGGGTGCTCCAGTATTACTGGAATGCTTGTAAGAAAAAGAGCGTTTGCTGTTTTTACAAGAAGCCAAAATACCATCAGCGGCAAAACAACAACTTGAATCAGAAAAACACCAACATATAAAAACGTAAGCTTTAACAGGTTTTCTACTATAGTTCCCATACCATTTGCCATCGCCTTTAACGCATCCTTAAATTCTATTGATTTTTGTTTTAAAAAGGAAGTGCTGTTTTTGATGGTGCCTAAGATTCCGTCAGTCTCCGGCAAAGAAAATTGCTTCAACTTATCCAGTCCGGCAAAGCTTAACGCAAGTTCGCTTTTTGCCTCTGATATTTTACCTGAAAAAAAATGTTCGTGTAGCAGCTCATTTGCAACAGATGACATTGGAAGACAAAAGCGGGCAATAATAACAAGTATGGCAAACCGCAGAATGGTTTTCTGAAAAAATTTTAGCCTTTCATTTTTAAACCATACGAAAACAGATAGAATAAACAGACATATTGAAAGGATGGGCGGCGCAAGAGACACACTGATTTCATATGCCAGTTTTTGAATTCCCAGTGATGTGATTGCTGTTACAAGCACATCCGATAAACGCTCTATCATATCGTCGATTGGATCTAGAACCTGGCCGATTGCTAATGATATGCCGACGCCTCCCGGTTCCAGCTGCAGGTCTGAATCTTTAACAATGGAGACCGATGCATTGACAATTCGGCATGTTGCATATGTAACACCTGCTTTGCTGATGGCTTCCTCAAAGTATGCATCCGTCTTTTTATCTAAAACCGGCAATTTTATTCCTGAGGAATAGAATAACAGTATGGCTACTATAATGCCGGTTAATGATTTAAGCAGTTTTTGATTGTCCATGATGCTTTTTTTTGCTTTTCTTGCCATGATTTTTTAATTATACCCCTTTTTCACCAAGCCACCCAATTATCCGATCCGCCACTTCTTGCCAGCCTTTTTCCAACATCATATCATGTGCCATTCCTTTGAAAAATTCAGGTGCTCTACCATATGCAGCTGCGGTTGCCTCAATTTCATTTGGATAGAATACGGTATCGTTTTCTGCGCCGAGTATTAACAGCTCTGTTGAGACTCTTTCGGGATTGGGCAGCTTAAAAAGCATCATGTCCAGGAATGCAAGATAAGACTCATCCTGCATAAGACGAAAATACTCATTCAGCAAATCAGGATCAATATCTTCTGAGAAGAAAGCTTCCTGGGTAAGTTTCGGCTGGTCGATCAAAGGATAAAGGCTTAAGGTTAAGTTGGCTCTCAAAAAAATCAGCGGGTGCCGAAACGCTATGCGAAGCGTTGTTGCCAAAACGCCTTTAATTGGAACAGAAGCCAGCAAAACAGCTGCGGGCGCGGTATTTTCTTCTAAATATTTCTGAACAACCAGGCCGCCCATTGAATGTCCAACCAGCACCGGCTTTTCAGGCAATTGGTCAACTACTTTCGCCACATCATCCACATAATCAGAGATTCTCATCATTCGAAAGTGTGCGGGCGCATCACTGTTTCCATGCCCCCGGAAACTTAATGCATAAGAAGTATATCCCTGTTCGGCAAAATACGGCATAAAATGTTTTTTCCAGCACCAGGCACCATGCCATGCGCCATGAACAAAAAGAATAGGTGTTTTTCGAGAAGTACCTTCTGGCTTCTTGGAAATAATTTCCAGTTTCATCATGCCTCCCTTTTCCGCATTTTATCATTAAAACGACATGGATCGCTCAAAAACATGAATAACAATAAAGCCGACCAAAATCAAATCTTTATCAGATGTGTTTGTCCAGCATATTCCGGAAATATTTTTTCACCACTTTCAATAGATTGAGATAATGTTAAGGGAATCCGTTTAATGTTACCATCTTCATTAAAAAGGTAATTACGTATTGATATACTCATAATATTGAATTGATATTAGATCAGAAAAACAGTTTCACACCAACCCTATCCAGTTAGAATCATACGATTCTTAACCGGACATTAATATGTGCTTGGAAAGACTGATGTCTCTGAGTAGGTATAGGTTTTGATTTCATTCGCCGTCCCATCACTGTCAGAGTCAATTTCATGTCGGGTTAGATTGCCGGTCTCAAGCCCCATAAAAGCAAAAGACAATTCACATGACTTGCCCCCCCTGTGGTTCAGCGATTGATTACATATTGTAGAAGGGATTGATGTGATCAGGTTTCTTTTTCACCGGAATCAGATGCATATGAACCTCCATGACACCCTCAACATCTCTGGCAAGCTTTTGTAACATAGCAACCTTATCAGCCCCGACGATTTCTTTTTCTTCGATGTTGCCGATGGAAACCAATCCGGAATTAGCGGTTACCTTTACCTTGGGGACAAGATGCATCAAAGCCGTTTGAACCTTAGCGGCCAAGGCCAGATCTCCAAGTTTTTTTTGGGATTCCGGTGTTGTCTGAAAAACTGTTTTCCGAATAGTTTCGTACAGGATGTCCACGGCATCATCCTCGGTTATTGTGCTAATGTGAAGCACCATATCATACAACTTGCTGTCCAGCGTATCCACCCCATAAAGATTGATGCTCCATTTACGGCGCTCTTCATCATCTTTTTTCAGAATGTACAGGGCCTTTTCTGCTGAAATGTTTTCCCTGCGCATCTCTTCTTTAACCCGATCCTCGATATCGGCGAGGATTCTGACTTTGAAAACATGGGAAACATCTCGGAGGAAATACTGCCCTGCCAGGCCGTGATATACGACATTGTCTTTGCACATGTGATGCAGCAGAGCGGAACGAATGTATGCAACATATCGTTCTTTACCATGACTGAATCGTTCAAGGACAGTGGGGGCATCATGAAGCGCTCTGATAAGCTTTATCTCTGAAATGTTGAACTCATCGGAAGCTTCCAGAAGATGATCCCGGGAAAGGCACTCATACCCCAGTCGTTGGGCCAGTTTTTCAGCAACATTTTTCCCCCGGCTGTAAGAACCCCGAGAAATTGTTATAATAGGCATACGTCTCCTTTCAAATTTAATAAGATGTATCCATGGGGCTCATTTGCAGAGTCCAAAAAATGAT
>CAZTYY010000094.1:0-2186 GCA_964617785.1 uncultured Desulfobacterales bacterium
CTTTGCCGATCAACAAGGCAGGATTAGCTGCTATGATACAAAATGTCATATTTTTTGGTTCACCAACCTTCCGTTTTTACTATTAGTGAACAAAGGCTTCTTGTTGTCAGCCCCGGACAAGAGTTGTCCGGGTCACCCAAACGTGTGTTATCCATTTCTTTTTTAACCGTGAAAAAAAAATTGGAGGAAGCCCAGCAAATAAAAAACTTGACAAGTACTTTTGCTATTTAATATTTTCAGTGATTATATTTAGTGAATTTAAAGTGTTTAAAAACCTGATATGATTTGTTTAATGGAGAGATATAATGCCGATTTATGAATTTTACTGCAAGGACTGTCACACGATATTCAATTTTTTATCAAGAACCGTTAATATTAAAAAGAAGCCGAAGTGTCCGAAATGCAAGAAAAAAACGCTTGAAAGACAGATGTCTATGTTTGCTTTTACCGGCAATGCAACAGAGGAAACAGGTATTGATGATCTGCCGATTGATGAACGAAAAATGGAAAAAGCCATGCAGGTCCTCGCAAAAGAGACTGACAATATGAATGAAGATGATCCGCGGCAGGCTGCTGATCTCATGAGAAAGCTGACAGACATGACCGGTCTTGAACTCGGGCCAGGCATGCAGGAGGCTTTAAATCGAATGGAGCAGGGCGAAGACCCTGAAAAGATTGAAGCTGAGATGGGAGATCTTCTTGAAGGCGAAGACCCGTTTCTTTTGCCAGGAAAAAAGGGTAGCGCCGGAGCCGGGCGGAAGTCTGAGCCGTATAGGGATGAGACGCTCTATGACCTATAGCGGAAAAAGGCTGGTATTATGAAAAAAGATGTTCTTAGGCGTATTGAAGTTGTTCAAGGCGACATCACCCGCATTGAAGCGGATGCGATTGTGAATGCAGCAAACACTTCCCTTCTCGGAGGTGGTGGCGTGGATGGTGCAATCCATCATGCAGCCGGCCCTGAGCTCTTTCAGGAATGTAAGACAATCGGTGGATGCCCTACTGGTGAGGCCAGGCTGACAAAGGGTTATAACCTGCCGGCATCATATGTGATCCATACCGTCGGCCCGGTTTACAACGCAAAAAGAGATAACCAACGATTGCTGACTATGTGCTATAATAATTGTCTTAAAATTGCTGTTTCCAATCATATCAGTTCCATTGCATTTCCTGCCATAAGCTGTGGAGTTTACGGCTATCCCATAGAAGAGGCGTGCAAGGTTGCTGTTGATACAACATCTGATTTTTTAGAACATTATGATTTAATACAAAAAGTGATATTTGTGCTGTTTTCATCCAACCAGCGTAAAATCTATATGAATTATCTCGGTGTGTAATGCTACACTCGTTATATACGGTCAGGTCCGAAAATCATCATTTATGGGATAGTTTGTCCTTCAATAAATCCGCCAATCCAGCAAGCGGTTTATCGACAGAGTCATTATCCGAGGACTTGTCAGATGGTGCATCGTCATAGGCATCGGCCACCTGGTCACGGCTGTGTTCATTGTCGTGGCAGTAAATGCACAACAGCTCCCAGTTGCTGCCATCCGGAGGATTGTAGTTATGGTTGTGGTCTCTATGGTGCACTGTTAGTTCGCGCAGACGTTTGCCGCTGAACTCGCGACCACAGTGGCCGCAGATCCATGGGAAAAGCTTGAGGGCGCGCTCCCGATAAGTGTTTTCACGATCTCGCCGGATGCGGCTTGCCTCCGAAATAATCCGGTTGGTATTGTTGTCGTCGTTTGAGGACATGTGAAATCTCCTTCTATTGTGATTTCAAAAATTCGTAAACCAGTCTATATCTATGGTGACTTTCTCAATATAAAACCGGCCCGGCTTTCCAGCCTGATGTTATGCAATTAAGGGTTTCTTACAAATCACTACAGAGCCAACCGCGAAATCATGTTTGGCACCACGGATTAAAATTGGATAATAGCCTACAATTCTGCTGTAACAGCGTTGAGAACGCGCTCCTTACTGGGAAAATTGAGAAACCTTTTTATTACAACAAGTTTATCATCTGCCCAGATTCAATTGAATAGGCTATTTCCTCAAAGGATATCCCGCGTTCTTGTTTTAAAATTTCGTTTTTTCAGAATTCCAATTCAAATATTTCATGTTAATAATATATGCTTATGTCTGCCTTATGGCAACGTTATTTTGGGCATTCAAATTTTTCTTCA
>CAZTYY010000094.1:2286-12039 GCA_964617785.1 uncultured Desulfobacterales bacterium
TAATAAGGTTATTAATTTACAAGGTCTGTAAAATAAGTACAGACCGTTTTTTTAGGAGGGTATCATGGTTGAAGTAACAGAAATTGCTCAAAAGCAGATAGCAGACTATTTTAGCGGTAAGGATGTAAAGCCGATCCGTATTTTTCTAAACTCAGGTGGCTGAGGCGGACCTTCTCTTGCAATGGCTCTGGATGAGCCTAAAGAGACAGATGATGTTTATGAAGTCGAAGGGGTTAAATATGTTGTCGATAAAGAATTTCTAAAACAGGCAACACCCATTAAAGTCGATTTCAAGGAAGTCGGATTTGCAATATCTTCAAATATTGATCTGGGCGCATCATGTTCGAGTTGCAGCACTGAGGGTTCCTGCTGCTCCTGATAATGTCATCCCTGATGAACTGAAACCTGATGAATTGAAATCAGGTAAACTGAAATAAGCATAAAAGGGCAAGATCCTTTTTTTAAAAAAGGATCTTGCCCTTTTTGTTCTAATTTTGTAAATAACACTTTTTAAAAATTAGCCCTGAAAGGAGATATTTGCCTCATGTCACTTATGGATTATACTTTGGACGAATCTGTTGCAGTGTTAACAATGAACAATGGTGAAAACAGGTTTAATCCTGATTTTCTTGATGCGTATCTAAATATTCTGGATTCAATAGAAACGGAAACAGATGCGAAAACTCTCATTGTAACATCATCACATGAAAAGGTTTTTGCAAACGGCCTTGATCTTGAATGGCTTATTCCGGTTGTCCAGAACAAAGATATGAAGACTGCAAAGGAGTTCTTTTTTCAATTGAACAGGTTGTTTAAGCGGGTTGTAACCTATCCAATGATTACCATTGCCGCTATTTCAGGACATGCATTTGCAGGCGGTGCCATTTTTACCGGTGCGTTTGACTTCAGGTTTATGCGTTCAGATCGCGGATATTACTGTATACCGGAGGTAGATCTTGGGATTCCGTTCCTGCCGGGAATGCTGGCACTTCTTGGAAAAGCCATTCCTGAGTATAAATTTAATGAAATGCAGTATACCGGCATGCGTCTTACGGCCAAAGAATGCGAGGAACATCACATTGTCATGAAAGCCCTGCATCAGGATGACTTGATGAAAGAGACACTTGCATTCGCCAGGAGCCTGAATAAAAAACGAAGCATTGTCGGCGAGATGAAAAATCGGATGAATCGGCATATCGTACATGCGCTTGATGTCGAGGACGTGCCTTATATAGAGTCAGGAAAATTCAACATCTGACGGTTCTGTAAAGAGACCAATGAAAATAGATTTCAGACCTGCCTTATCCAGAATATTACTGTTGTTGATTATTTGTGTTCTGTTGCACGGCTGTGGAACTGAAAATTCTGCGGATGAACGATTCTTCGGTTCATGGCGTTTCAAGCATGGCAGAACACACACAATTATTACTTTTCGTGCCAACGGCACCTGGATCTCCGATGTAAGAATAGCTGATAGATTCGAAAAGATAGTTGATAAAAAGGGGAACATAGAAGGCAAATGGCAGGTTGTTGAGGGCTCACTCAAGATGACACCTCTGGAATCGGGTTTTGAGAGTGAGTGGAAAGTTGGGAAAACATACGATTATGAAGTTGTTGAACTGACTGAAGAGTTTGTGCGCCTGAAGGATCATTTGAGTAGAATCCGAAAATGGAGCAGAGTAAGAAGCCAAAAGAGAAGTGAAGAAAATAAACTTGTTTTAAAAGTGGATCTCGAGCCTATTGTTGTCAATGTAAAGAGAAGCAGGAAGTATATTAATGAAAGATACCTATGTATTAACCTGCAGTTGGTTCTTTTTAAAACGAGTGAAGAAGGCATGCCCCCGCCGCCGGCCCCAAAGATTCATTCAAAAGCTCGTGAAGCGGTAATTTTTAGCCTGAGCTCTTTCACATATGATGAACTCAATACAAACAAAAAAATTGGGAATCTTAAGAATAGGATCCGAAGCGTTTTGAATCCTTATATGCAGGGCAAAATAGATGAAGTTCTTGTTAATGATATTGCTATTACAAGAAAGTGGGATATTGTTGAGGAGTTTTTAAACAAGTATAAACCAGTGGAACCCAAGGAACAGTTAGAAGAAACAGACCCTGATAAATCCGGAGAAACCGAAGAAACCAAAGAAACCGAAGAAACCAAAGAAACCGAAGAAACCAAAGAAAAAGAATAAGGGGAGGAAAAATACCATGTCTGATCTTATTGATTTATTAAAATCAAGGCGGAGTGTTCGAAGATTTGAAGAAAAAGATATTCCTGAAAACCTGTTAAGCGAGGTTCTTGAATCCGTTCAGTGGTCTCCGTCATGGGCAAACACTCAGTGCTGGGAAATAGTTGTTGTAAAGGACAGTGCTGTTAAAGAAAAACTCCAGGAAACAATTGCTCCTAAAAATCCCGCAACAAAGGCGATTACAGGCGCTCCTGTTGTGCTTGCTCTTTGCGGAAAATTAGGAATCTCAGGATATTACAAGGATATTGCTGTAACCAAATTTGGAGACTGGTATATGTTTGATCTTGGCATTGCTTGTCAAAGCATATGCCTTTCAGCCCACTCCCAAGGTCTTGGTACAGTTGTCGTAGGGCTTTTTGACCATCTGAAGGCAAAACAAGTTCTCGGCATCGATGAAGCATATGAACTTGTAACACTGATACCCATGGGATATACTGCCAAAATACCGCCTGCACCGAAACGGAAAGGTATAAGTGATTTTGTTCATTATGATTCGTTTTAACCATTAATAAGACGGTCGATTATGGAGGGCATATGAAAAATCTCGTTAATCCGGAAGGAACAATCGATTTTGGTATATACAAAGAGCCTGTTGAAACAATAAATTATAAAGAATATCGGCTTGAGACGCCAATGGGGCTTGGAATTCCCGGATTTGTGAAAAGGTTCAAATTTAATCAGTTTCATTTTTTCGGATTGATAGGGCCTGATGTAATGGTAGGGATGGCGGTTGTGGACCTCAAATTTCTGACAAACGGTTTTTTTTATATCTATGATAGAAAAACCGGCGACCTTTTTGAAACTAAAAAACTGGCGCCTCCCGGTAAAAATATTAATATTTCACTCCTGCCTGAAAAACCTGACAGTTATTTTAAATCCCGAAGCCTGACCATTGAACTCGAAGGCAACAGGATTTTTGCAAAAGGGAAAAAGATATCTCTTGAACTTGAAATCAAACCGCCTGTTGCAGAACCCCTGAGAATCTGTACTAGGGCCGGGTACCGTGGATGGGTTTTTACCAGAAAAGCCTCCCCGCTTGAAGTTTCAGGTGAAGTTAATTTGAACGGCCGAAGAATTGAGATATCATCCCCTTCATACCTGGGCCTTACAGACTGGACTGGCGGTTATATGCGAAGATATACATTCTGGAACTGGGCCTCCACTGCGCATACCCTTGAGGACGGCAGGCGTTTTGGCATGAACCTTTCATGCGGTGTTAATGAAACGAGTTTTACTGAGAATGCATTCTGGATTGACCATCAGATGACAAAAATCGATTCAGTGAAGTTTGTATTTGACATAAAAGATCCGGACAGCAAGTGGCATATCACATCTAATGATGGAAAAATCGATCTTGTTTTTTCGCCTGAAAGCCAGAGGGGCGAAAAAGTATATGCTATAGCTATTGCATCAAGATTTATTCAGTTCATGGGCACATTTGACGGAAAGATAACGACCGATAGCGGCGAAACCATTATGCTGAATCAATGCCCCGGCTGGACAGAAGACCATTATGCAAAGTGGTAAAACACGTAAGTTTTCAAAAAGACAGAAAGGGCCAAGGATGTCTCATTTATAAATAGGTGACTGTCTGAGCAAAGCGAGTTTCAGATATTTATAAATGAGATGTTCTTGGCCCCGGGTTGTTGAGAAGTTACTAAAACACTTTCTAACTCTAACTGCTCTGAGTTTCTTTTCTCTTCTTAATGTTCAGGGCTTCCTTTAACCCTTTTTCGCGGATGACCTTCAGCTTAAGGCCAAATTCCGTAAGTTTGAAAAAGCGCTTTCCGTATTTTCTTAAAAGACTGCTGTTGACTTCAAAACCGAGGCCCGGGCGCGTGAACGGCTGCAGCATGCCGTTGTTATCCGGCAGGATCGGATCGATAATGCCTTCACGGAATTCAGGTACCCATGAAGGTTCTTCCAAAGGATATTCAAGGGGCAGGGCGTTGTCATTGTCAGCCAGGACCATATTCCAGTTGATATAAAAGCCTATGCCGTTTGTCCATGTATGGGGAGTATAAAGACGGTTATGTTGGTGACAGGCATCAATGACCTGTTTGACTTGCGCAATACCGCCGGCAAAACACGCATCCGGCTGGTAAACATCGAAGCAGTCTTTTTCGAACATGATTTTAATTTCATCCCATCCGTAGTTTAATTCTGCACCGGCTATTTTTATTTTCGATTCTTTTTTTAGTGCCGCAATACCGTCATAATCTCTTGAGTCGAGCGGTTCTTCAAGCCAGTCTATTTGGTTGTCATGACATGCTGCTGCAAATTCTTTTGCGCGTTTAAGATCCCATGCCGGAACCCGATCCACTATTGATACAAGCCATCCCTGATTCGCATCAACGCCAAGGACCAAATCATCTCCCACGCCTTTTCTAATTTCGCTGATAAGTTTAATGTCTTCTTCAAGTGTATGATTTTTCACCCTCAACTTTGCTGTTTTGAATCCGCGTTCCTTAATGGCCATAAGTTCATCAATACGTTGTCCGGATGAATGCATCTCGCCGGTTGAGCAGTAAGTATGGATCGGTTTTGGTTTGCCTCCGAGCAGTTCGTAAACAGGCTTTCCTTCTTTTTTTCCAATAATGTCCCAACATGCCGGTTCAATCCAGAAATTTCTCCATCCTAGAAATCCTGCCTGTTTAAGGAGACTTTGCATCCTGTCAATATCTGTGGGATCGGCACCGATAATATAGCCGCCGAGAAGATCACCAAGACCGCTTCTTTCCTTTCCCATGGCAGACCCGGCGGAATATCCTTCAATCCCTTCATCGGTGATTATTTTAATGAGAGTAAACCGGTTATGCGTCTGCGGGTAACCCGGTATCCAGGTAGGCCAGAAAGTGTGCTTCAATGGAACAGAAACATGGTAAAGTTCGATGGCTGTGATTTTCATGTTAACCCCCTCATATTAATTCCCTCGTATTAACCCCAATTGAAAAGATTTATTTTATACTTTTCATGCCGAATGTTTGTCAACTCATTCCCTTTATGAGTGCAGCAACATTCTGTCCCAGGACATCATGGTTGTATCCGCCTTCAAGGATTGCAAAACAACCGGCATTGCAGTTGTCTGCGGCAGAACGGACCATCGCTCCCATTGAAGAATAATCGTCAGTTGAAAGAAGCCTTCCCCAGTCCTCCATGTGATTGTCGAATCCAGCCGAGATGCCGATGATATCGACATCAAGACCTGAAAGAACTGAGCCGACATTTTTTATATAATCATCTCTGTTGTGCTTTTCGGGATTGTAAATTTCAATCCATTCTTTTTGCCCGAGAATGTTGACGTTGCCATCCCCGTAATGAAGATCAAAGTCGAGAACAAATGCTTTTTTGATTTTTTTATTCTGTTTCAGGACGGCAAGTGCTATG
Source organism: uncultured Desulfobacterales bacterium (assembly GCA_964617785.1). Lineage (GTDB taxonomy): Bacteria > Desulfobacterota > Desulfobacteria > Desulfobacterales > SURF-7 > JAFDJC01. Next base: position 7,920 of record CAZTYY010000094.1, read on the forward strand.
GCCATGTTATTGAAATAGCAGAACCCCCATGATGAATCTTTTGAAGCATGATGTCCGGGAGGCCTGATAAGGGCAAAGCACGGCTCGGAAAGTCCGGTTTCTGCTGCCTGGATTGCTCCGCCGGCAGCCAGCGATGAAATATGATAAAGGCCTTGTGCTCTGACATTTTCAATATGGTGTTCAGAATGGACAAGGGAGATATCATCCTTTAAGGCAGGTTCGATATCCATCCATTCGATACTGTCCGAGAGTGCATCGACCACAGCTTCCATGCGTCCCCTGCCTGCTGCAGGATCACTGGTATATACGTGATAGAAATCTTTGTGGAAAAAGACTTTCATAAGGGGATATTCCTTTGCCGATTTTGTGAGTTATAATTGAAAGCATATACATAACTTGGTTTTTTTTCAAACTGCAATTTGTAAGCCTGAAAATACTTTAGTAAGAATTTTTTACGAACCTGTATAGAGTTAACATTGACATACAGCCGCAATCCTTATATATGTTCTTATCCCTTGAATTGACGGTCATTTAATTTTTTCATATTAATCAATAAGACGCATACAGGGAAGATAACATGTCAACCAGTGATACCAAATATATTTTGGCAATAGATCTTGGTACTTCAGGGCCCAAGTCTGCTCTTGTTACCACACATGGAGATGTAATTGATCATGAATTTGAAGACACCGACATTATCCTTTTGCCGGATGGCGGGGCTGAGCAGGACCCGGATGTCTGGTGGCGCGCCATTGTAACCTCAATCAGGCGGTTGCTGGACAAAAAACTGGTTCAGGTGGATGATATAATTGCTGTCTGCTGCACAACTCAATGGTCAGGCACGGTTGCTGTTGACAGGGACGGCAATCATTTAATGAACGCCGTTATCTGGCTGGACTCCCGGGGCAGCAAGTACATTAATCAGATAACAGACGGCCTTATTAAGATTGAAGGCTACAGTATCGGAAAGTTGTACAGATGGTTGCGGTTGACGGGCGGCGCACCAAGTCATTCAGGTAAGGACCCCATTGGCCATATTCTTTATATTAAAAATCAGCTGCCCGAGATCTATCAAAATACCTACAAGTTTCTTGAGCCAAAGGATTATATCAATTTTCGCCTTACCGGCAGATTTGCCGCTTCATTTGAATCGATCACACTGCACTGGGTAACCGACAACCGGGATATATCCAATGTAACATATGATGATAAACTCTTAAGGATATCGTCCATTGAAAGGGAGAAGCTGCCGGACCTTAAAAGGGCGGTGGATATTCTGGGGCCTATTCAGGATGAAGTTGCCGATGAACTGGGCCTGAACAGAGGTATCGATGTTGTGATGGGGACTCCTGACGTTCAGTCCGCAGCGCTTGGATCCGGTGCTGTAAGGGATTACGAAGGACATCTCTATATAGGCACTTCCTGCTGGATAACATGCCATGTACCGTTTAAAAAAACCGACCTTTTTCATAACATGGCGTCGCTCCCTTCGGCGATTCCTGACAGGTATTTTGTTGCTAATGAACAGGAGACAGCGGGGGCCTGTTTGAATTATCTTAAAGACAACATTCTGTATCATAAAGATGAACTTTTAATAGAAGAGGGTCAGGCCAATATCTATAAAATATTTGACAAGATCGCTGAAAATGCACCGCCCGGAAGCGATAAAGTGATTTTTACTCCCTGGCTTTACGGAGAACGGACCCCCATTGAAGACCATTCAGTACGCGCCATGTTTTTTAACCAGTCATTAAGTACTACACGGGAACACCTCATCCGGTCGGTGTTTGAAGGGGTGGCGTTTAATTCCAAATGGCTCCTGGGATATGTGGAAAAGTTCATAAAAAGGCCGTTTGATTCCATTAATATGATAGGTGGGGGTGCCAACTCCAATGTCTGGTGCCAGATTTTTGCAGATGTGCTGGATCGAACCATAAAACAGGTTAAAAATCCAATTCAGGCAAATGCACGGGGGGCTGCATTTCTGGCTGCCGTGTCCCTTGGTTATATGAAATTCAATGATATACCGGAACACATTCAAATAGAAAATACTTATAAACCAAACCCTGATAACAGAAAGATATATGATGAACTATATGGAGAATTCCGAAATTTATATAAATGCAATCGTAAAATATATGCAAGGCTGAATAAAAAATAATACAATGATGTAAGTTTTCAAAAAGACAGGGAGGGTCAAGGATGTCGCATTTATAAATGAGACATCCTTGGCCCGGGGTTTTGAGAGGTTACACCACGATAACCTAATAAATTGAACTTTTACGAAGCCATCAACTTTATCTTCCTTATTATTTCAGGAGGAATACCATGGGTACCACAGAGTTTATAAACAAACTAAGTAAGTTAAGCCCCCGAATAATGTCCGTGTTTTTAAAAGGTCTCAAGTCGTTTTCATTTGTCAATAAGATAATACAAAAAGAATATGATGGGATGATGAAAGACCTGGAAGTCTCCCTGAAACCGTATAAGGACAGGTTTGTTACAATGTCGCAACTACCTGAGATGGGTTGCAGCAGAGAAGATATTTTAAAAGAGATGGCGGAATTAAAGTCTATTGAAGAATCAAAATGGAAAGACGGTTTTGTTTCAGGTGCTGTATATCATGGAGATGCCGAGCATATAGATTTTCTTAACAAAGTGTATGCCTTAAATTCCCAGAGCAATCCTCTTCATGCAGATGTATGGCCAAGTACTACCAAATTCGAGGCTGAAATAGTCTCAATGACAGCAAATATGTTAGGCGCCCATACTGTAAACCCGCATGTAGAACTAAATGACAGGATATGCGGTGTGGTTACGTCAGGAGGTACGGAAAGTATTCTTCTTGCGATGAAGACCTACAGGGACTGGGCCAGGGACAAGAAAAAAATCACCAGGCCTGAAATGATTATTCCTGTTACTGCCCATGCAGCCTTTGACAAGGCATCTCAATATTTTGGCATAAAAGCAATCCGAATCCCCATTGACTCGGATTTTAAAGCAGATGCGGCTGAAGCAAGAAAAGCAGTCAGCAAAAATACTGTGGTCATCGTTGGCTCATCCCCTTCCTTTCCCCAGGGTGTTGTGGATCCAATCAAAGAATTGTCTGAGCTTGCCATGGAAAATAAGATAGGTTTTCATACAGATGCGTGTTTGGGCGGGTTTGTGCTACCGTGGGCTGAGAAACTTGGTTATGATGTTCCTGCATTTGATTTTAGACTGCCCGGTGTAACATCAATATCTGCTGATACGCATAAATACGGGTATGCTGCCAAGGGAACCTCTGTGATCCTTTATCGTGGACTTGATCTTCGTCATTACCAGTTTTACAAAACCAGCGAGTGGCCGGGGGGGCTCTACTTTTCACCGACATTAGCAGGAAGCCGGCCAGGGGCTCTTAGTGCTGCATGCTGGGCAGCCATGGTCTCCATTGGAGAAAACGGGTATATGGAAGCCACCAGGAAAATAATAGAGACCGCTGCAAAGATAAAAAAAGGTATAGAGGATATTCCGGAATTGTATGTTCTTGGCAACCCTTTGTGGAATATCGCATTTGCTTCAAAAACCCTTGATATCTATAAAGTCATGGATTATATGTCCCAAAAAGGATGGAGCCTAAATGGTCTTCACAAGCCTTCATGCACTCATATCTGTGTTACATTAAGGCACACATTTCCCGGCATTTCAGAGCGGTTTCTGGAAGATCTGACGTCTTCTGTAGAACATGTCAAAGAAAATCCAAAAGAGAAAGGCGATATGGCTCCTGTTTATGGTATGGCAGCCACTTTCCCGGATCGGTCCATGGTAACGGATATGCTTGATATGTATATCGACTTGCTTTATAAGGTTTGATTTATCTTATGCTTCAATTTATGAATTCCGGGGACTCCTCACTTAATTATTGCTAAAAATCGAATATTTTGACTTAACATATTTTCTTATTCCGTCCAATTCTCAATTTTCAATCCCTTTATGCGGTTAAACTCTTTTGTATTATTTGTGACTAATATTCCAGTATTTGCAAGAACGATTGAAGCTATAATTATATCATTCGGGCCGATTGGATTGCCATTTTTTTCTAGTTTTTTTCTGGTAGTTGCATATATGGAGGTTTCAGCAT